>JAKSCW010000112.1 GCA_022360375.1 Balneolales bacterium | reverse complement strand
CATCTTGAAACAGTTGAGCGATTTTTTCAAGTGTGAAGGTTTCACCTATCGGGGAGTATTCTTCCATTTGTTTTTCAAGCTGGTAAACCTGAGGAAGAACCTGGTAATTAATGGTAAGCTGGTTGTCGGAAGCTTTTAAGAAATAGTTTTTAGCGAATTCTAAATGGGTTTCAAAATAGGACTGATTGTGCGGAAGTGGATCAATAAAAGTAGTTTCCTGATTGCTAAGGTAAGGAAGACCACCGAAGCCTTCAGGACCAAAAATACCGGTTCCAGAAGTTAATCTGTTTGTATCTGCCGCAAACTCAACGCGTACTGCCACAATATTCAGGTCACCGATTGCCGGGGTAGAACGTACAAAATTGGCAGGCAATGAAATAGAGTGGTTTAACGTTAATTCAGTTTGTTGAGCATCGATTTGGGCAGAACTAAACAGAAAGAGCATGCCTAAAATAAACATGCTCTTAAATAAAGCGGGTAAAATTCTCATTCAGCTAAAAATTCAAAAGAACACTAAATCTGAGGGTATTTGCAAGCGGGCTTTCCGATTCCAGAGTTTTTATATAACTGAAATCGACCCCGAAAGCGTTGTACCTGATGCCGGCTCCAAAAGTGATGTATTTCCTGTCTCCGTTGTTGGGGTCTTCGTAATAATAGCCACCCCGTAAAGCAAAAAGATTATTGTACCAATATTCAGCACCAGCACCAATCATAAATTGCTGAAGCACATTCAAATCAACAATCTCCTGCCCATTATTAAAAGTCCAGGTTCCCCATGAATCAAAAAGAGCTTCGATAGGACCTGACGCAACACGAACGGTATCAAGATTATCAGTACCATCGCCTCTTGGTTCAATGCGTTCTTCTGTGCGTGCCATGATTTTTGAAACATCAGAAGCAACAGTAATTCGGTTGAATCCATCCGGATCTAACTCCAGATCAAAGGCCACTCCAAAACGGAGAACGGTAGGCAGAGGATCTTTTTGGGCATTGTCGGTATATTGAATCCCCGGGCCTATATTCGAGAGATTCATTCCGGTGCTAAATCGAGCTCTATTCCCTCCCAGTGTGAAATAATCGGTTTTATATAGATAGGACAAATCTAAAGCCACGCTGCTTCCCGGATTCACCTGTTGTTGACCTACGGTAGTACCATCTGCTAAACTGGAATAGATAAAGCGCAAACTGGTACCAACACCAAAATTATCGGAAATTTCAAAGCCATAAGATAAACCAAATGCAAGTTCATAACTATTGAACCGGGAAATGGGTTCCGGACTTGTTTCATCAGTAACAACTTGTTCACCCAAATTCAGATAGGTAAGGTGCGCACCAATAGTCCCGATACCTTCAACGTAATATGTTCCCACCAAATAATCGTAGAAAAGATCACTTACATTAAAGTTTGCCAACCAGTTTGAATGTGTAATACTAACCTGATTTTCAGTTTGGAAAGCCAGACCTGCCGGATTCCAGTACATTGCTGCAGCATTATCAGCAATTGCTACTCCAGTATTACCCATGGCTGCACCACGGGAGTCCGGTTCAATTTGCAAGAAAGGAGTAGCCGTAATGGCTACTTGTGCGTTTGTAACTACAGGAAAGACAAATAGCACAGCAGCTACTGTCAGCATCAAGATTTTTTTCATAGATGACAAATAGA
Organism: Balneolales bacterium; assembly: GCA_022360375.1. Taxonomy (GTDB): domain Bacteria; phylum Bacteroidota; class Rhodothermia; order Balneolales; family Balneolaceae; genus HXMU1420-13. Next base: position 1,394 of record JAKSCW010000112.1, on the reverse strand, counting down.
TTGTTCGCTGAATATAACGGATAAATGGAAATTTTATGTTTGTTTTTATTTATCTGATTATAACGAGCTTTTCGATTTTTTCGGTTGATTTTCTTCCTTCGGAGGTATCTGCTGTAACCCGAAGCACATAAATATAAGTACCGTTACCCAGGCGATCATTATCCCTGTCACGGCCATTCCATGGAATACTGGCATAAGAACTAAATGTATTAGTTATATTCTGAGTAATGCGTTGCACAGGCCTTCCACTTAAGGTGTAGATTCTTATATCTACATCTAAAGGGTTACCTTGCTGGTTATGTTCGAAAGTAAAGGAGGTTAAATTGTTCATCGGGTTTGGATAGTTGTACACATTATCCACAACTAAAACCCCTTCGTTAGCAACATTGAAAAGAATTTCTTCTTCTGCCGAATTATTATGAACGTCCCATGCTCGAACTTTTAGGGTATAACTACCCTCCGGAATATTCTCCATCGGGTACTCGATACGCCCACTTGAGAAATCATTCAGTGTGCCCTCGTAAAAATCATTGAGCACAAATGTTTGATTTGGTTGTGTATCGATGGTAGCAATTATCTCATGTCCTACTCCTGTTCCTGTTGTGTTGATTCCAGAGCTGTCTGTAAGCTCCACGATTAAAGTTGGTGAGCTGTTTGTAAGATCACCATTAAAGAAATTCTCGTCGTTTAAGAAAAGTTGAAGAGAAGGTCCTGTACCATCATCTTCAGCGTTCTCATTTATTCCGTTAAATATTACATCTGTGAATGAGCCACCTGCTGTTTCATTTTCACTTTTAGCGTACATCAAAATCCGACCGTTTTCAGGAGAAAAGCTGATGTCTTTTGGTAGTACAAATTCAATGCTGAATTGACCATTTTCTACTGCTCCTACCCCTTTAAAAAGAATATCGTTTTCAATCTCGTACAGACATTCCCGGTCAGAACCCTGGTACAAATAACACCCCGAATCTATCCAGGGTACATCCTGGGGAATAGAAACGTCACGTTTTGCATCTAATACAGTAACGGTGATTTCTCCATTGAAATTATGGGTTGTAGTGCCTTCGTAATTTTCAATGGTTCCTGAAAGTGTAACCCGATCCAATGCTTGTATGGTAAGGGTAGTATCACCGGAGGTTACATCGAACTCATTTATAGAAGAAATTGACGTGCTTAAATCCGGAAGGGCAATCCTTAGTGCGGGATCTCCGAGCAGGATGAATCTCCTGGAGTTAGACGATGATCCAGCACTGGTATTTTTTGTTTTTAAATAGATATCTCCAAGTGTGGAAGGCCGCTGGCCCTCGTCCCGTTCAAGCATTCGTTGGGAAAGCGCAATATTCAATCCAAAATTATAATCCTGGTTAGGATTTGCACTTGTATAAACCACTCTT
>JAKSCW010000331.1 GCA_022360375.1 Balneolales bacterium | reverse complement strand
GCCAAAGAAAATTGATGATATAGAAAACTAAAATGGAAAGATCATTAGTATTACTAGCAACTCAACGAGCTTTAATTGGTGCTATAACACCAAACATGAAAGCAATTACCATTGATTATAATTCGTCTTCGTATGTTTTGAGAATATATTTTTCTTCTCAACCAAGTGAGGAAGAAGTGGAACTGCTCAAAGAAATTACATCAGAGGTATCCGCAGATATTCCAAGCATTGAAACATTCAAGGAGGAAGTTGTTGTGACAAAAGAACAATCAAATAAACTTGAAAGGCTAAAAGAATGGGTTTATATGCAATATTATTCTCCCATCTGATGCAAGTGTAGGGATTAAAAAACGGGTACCCCCGATCTCTTAAGTCTGTGACTTAAGAGTGGAAGCAAAGCAAGTCTGCGACTTGCATGAAGGATTGAAAAAAACAGAGGGGGCTTTTTTAAGCGCACAAAAAAAGGCGAATCAATACGATTCGCCCTGGTAATAAATAGAGTACGGAAATTACCGGTCTACGGTAATCTCGGTTTTGTTAAGTCCCGGAACACGATCCAGGAACTCATCATACAGTTCCAGCTGCAAGCTTGTCATCGGGATTTGATAACCATCAATAAATACATCCAGGATCTGGGTGGACGTTTCGAAAGGATCGCCGGTTGCCACAAAGAGATTGGCTCTTTTTCCGGGCTCAATGGAACCAAGCTGGTCGGCAATGCCCATAATCTCCGCGGCATTAATGGTAATGGCTTTTAAGGCTTCTTCGCGACCCATGCCATGGGCGGCAGCAAACCCGGCGTTGTACGGCAGGTTTCTTGAGTTCTCCGTGTCATTGGTACGAAGGGCCACCTTGATACCCGCCTGTTGCATGATTCCCGGGTTTGTGTAGGCAACGTCAAAACGATCGGAGCGGCGGTTTGGAACCGAAAGTACCGGGCCGGTTATTACCGGAATTCCGGCTTCAGCAATCTGGTCAGCCACGCGCCATCCTTCAGAAACGCCGGTGAACACTACCTGCTCCAGTCCCCGGTCTTCTATCCATTCAAGGGCACTCAGGATGTCGCTGGCAGCATTCACTTCAATATAAACCATCATCTTGCCATCAATCACATCGGCAATGGCTTCCATTTCAGGATAGTACCGGACATCTTCAGAACCGCGGATGCTGGCATAGGTTTCGGCTTTGTCCCAGGTATCGTTTAGCACCCCCAGTGCCCGTTCCCGCGCACGATCGGCCTGTTCCTGGGTTTGTCGCCACCTGCGGGCACTGTTCGGGAAGTTGATGATCAGGCCTTTTGAACCGGCATACATTTGATCCGGGGTGTATCCAAACAAGTTGATAGTTGCCGCGGTTCCGGGGAAAACACCGCCCGATGGTTTGGTAATTACAGTGGTAACACCGCTCACCCGGGTAACAGGAATAGCCTCAGAATTTGGGTTCACGGCGGTGAGTGCTTGCATTTGGGGGGTGATATCGCCTTCCTCATTATAATCCCGCGATTCTGCCACGCTATTAATTTCAACCAGGCCAAGCTGGGTACCGGAATCAATCATCCCGGGGTAAATTTCTCTTCCTTCATAGTCGTACACTAGTGCATCTGCAGGGATGGCTACGTCTGCACCTACGGCTTCAATGATGCCATTGTTAATCACAATGGTTCCATTTTCAATAATGCCGTTGGTTACCGTGTAAATGGTGGCATTGGTAAGAGCAAACTTAGCGACCTGGGCTTTTCTGACCACTTCACTCTGTTGTGCCATGGTAAAGAGGGGGACAAGGGCGACAAGAGCGAATACAAGTGCGAAAGATGTAATTTTAAAAGTTCTCATTACCATTCTCCGTTAATCAGTTCATACATTTCAACAAAGTCGGCTTCATGCATACACAGGTGCATGTCATGCGCGTCGTAAAGTACTACATCCTGGATGGCGGAAGTTGGATCTACCCAGATTCTCTGGTCATCAGGATCATTGTTGTAATCAAAGTATTTAACCCCGTCCACAAAAGTCATTTGCGGAATGGCATACACAGAAAGCGGGTGTTTATCGAAAATCACGATATCACCATCTTTTCCTTCTTCAATGGAACCTACCCGGTCTTCGATTCCGAGTTGCATGGCCGGGTTGATAGTAATCAGGGAAAGTGCCTCATTGTCGTTTAAACCTCCATACTTCTGGCTCTTTGCTGCTTCGTGGAAGAGGTGTCGAATCAGTTCTCCGGAATCGGAATTGATGGAGGTATTCACCCCATTTTGAGTAAGGATGGCCGCATTGTACGCGGTGGAATAATATACCTCTAGTTTGTAGGCCCACCAATCTGAGAAGACGGAGGTGTAAGCACCAAATTCTGCTAACTCAGGAGCTACTTTGTAGGCTTCATTCGCATGCTGGAAGATGATTTTCTCGATGCCAAAATCAGAGAATACGTCCATCAACATATAGATTTCGTCGGCCCGGTAGGAGTGGCAGTGCACTAAAATTTCTCCTTCCAGGATATCGACGAGGGTTTCCATTCTAAGATCGTATTCAGGAGCTACTTTCCTGTTTCCACGGGTAGTATTGTATTCATCCCACTCAGCTTTGTAGTTCAGGGCGTCGTTGAAGGCATTGCGGAGCATGGCCTCAATGCCCATACGGGTTTGGGGCTGGATGCCACGTGCACGGGCTCCCCGGGTGGGGTTCTCCCCAAGGGCGAATTTGATGGTTCTGGGTGCACCTTCAAAGCGAAGATCATCGGGATTAGTGGTGCCATACCGGAGTTTCATGGTTTCATTCTGGCCCCCGATTACATTGGCGGAACCGTGCATTAAGTGAATGGAAGTAACTCCGCCGGCCAGTGCCCGGTAAATGGAAACATCCAGGGGATTCACCACGTCTTCCATGCTTACTTCGGAAGTAACCTGGCTGGTTCCTTCGTTGATGGAGGAACCTGCAATATGGGAATGAGCATCAATAATTCCGGGCATCACGTACATGCCGCTGGCATCGATTACCTCGTCAACTCCGCCTCTTGGTTCTCTTAAATCAGTACCAACTCGTGTGATTTTACCGTTTTCTATTAGTACATCGGTATTTTCCAGTGTTCCGTTTGTAATGGTAATTACGGTGGCATTCCGGATGAGAATATCCCCAACCGGGGTTTGAGCGGATGCTGAAAAAGCAACGCCAATAGCTAATAATAATGTGATATTTAATTTTTTCATGAGCATACCTCTTATTGTTGTGGTACTTCTTTAGTAGCTACAATGGGAAAGGAAATATTGAATGCAGAGATGGAAGTTTCGCCTTCAAATTCATCGCCATCTATTTCTCCGGTAACTACAATTTCAACGCCTTGTCCGCCTGCTTCAAACGCATAATCGAAGGTTAATGTACCATCGCGGAAGCTGATGTTATTAAGTATACGATCTGGTTGACCGCTATCGCTGGTTAAGATGCCTGTTAATTCACCGGCCTGCCTGGTGAATACCATGGTTCCGGTTTGTTCTCCACGCGGCGAGCTGGAAGTGTACACCCAGGTGCCCACGATTCCCGCGGCTTCCTCTTCAGAAACTTCGCCGCCGCCACTCTCGCGGATTTCATATTCGTATTTGTCTCCATCAACAAATACATATTTAACGCCGGAATCTTTGTGGAAATAAGGGCCTGTAGTAACCACTGCATTTCCAATTTTTCCTTCATCAAGGGTACCGGTAACGGCATCAATGCCCAGCAATTCAGCGGCATCTATGGTCAGTGCTGCAAGTGCCTGTACAGAATCCAACCCATGTTCCACAATAGAAACCAAGTTGCTTTTTATTTTACTGGCGGTTGCTCCCATGGTAGAAAACCCGAATTTGATTCCTTCAGCATCCATGGCGCTGAACTGGGACATTTGCTTGTTGTAGAAATCTAAACGTCGTTGTTCTAAGGCAGCTACTTCTTCTGTTTTATCCCCGTCTTCTTTTACTTCCGGTTCTTCGGGTATATTCAAAGAAAGAAAAACCGTTACCCCGGAACCACTCAGATCACCCACCATTTCCCAGCCTTCTTCAAGGTTACCCAGGGCCAGGTTGAATCCAAGTTCACTTTGAAGCCGCATAGCGCGTTGAGCTTCTAAGATAGAATTAGCATTATAAAACACCGGCTGCGACCGATCCACGACCGGGTAAAATGCCTGGAGTACACGATCCTGGGTAGGGCGGGGCAAACCAGCAGGATTTGAAGCATACATCTCGGTGTGCTGTTTTGCCAGGTCTGCATTGCGATACAGGTTTCGCCACTTCGCCATAATGCCCAATGTATTTCCAGGGTACGCACCAGGTGCTCCCTGGAACTGGGTGTACATCGATACATTTTCTTCCATAATCAAATCATCGGCATGTTCGCCATCTTTTAACAGAATCAAAGAACCGGAGCCGGGCAGCATACGGCCATGAGGTACTGTATGTGAAATAGTAAACCCCAATTTCCTCATGTTATTAATACTGTTTTCTTCTATATCGAGTTGAAATTTCACACTCATTTCGGGAGTAATTCCGGCATAATCGTTAGGGGGATCGGGGGTGAACAGGTCCTCCGGCCTTTCCATGGCATCCGGCCGGGCTGCTCCGGTGTTCGACATTCCATCAATAAATCCTGGATATACATACATATCGGTTCCATCTATCACTTCCGCATTTGCGGGAATGTTAATGTTGGTTCCAACAGCAGTTATCAGTCCATTCGAAATAATTAATGTTCCTCCTTCAATTTGTTTACCTGGTGCCTGTACAATAGTCGCATTGGTTATTGCGTACGTATTTGTAGCCGGTGAATTCCCTGTTGGATCACTCTGGGCATGGGCGTTGTAGGTAAAAGAAGCAAACGAAAGAAGAAGAGACAGACGAAAAAATGATTTTCGTAATAGCTTCATATTTATGCAGTTAGTTAAGTTTTTACGTAGCTAAGAAAAGAGATTAGTAAACTGAAATACTAATCCTGATTTTGTATATATGGTGCAGTATAAAACAAAAAAACGAGGTATTTAACTAGTAAAAAAGCTATTACAAAAATTTGCAAGGCTATTTTTTAAGCCTCAATTTGGCTACTGCCTCTACATGGTAGGTTTGAGGGAACATGTCAACGGGTTGTACTTCCACCACGTCGTACACATTTTTCAAAACGGAAAGGTCCCGGGCCATGGTAGAGCTGTCGCAGCTCACATATACCATTTTAGGTACTTTTAGTTCACATAGTCGTTCTACCACATCAGGATGCATCCCGGAGCGGGGTGGATCAGTGATAAGTACATCAGGGGTTCCGTATTCCTGAACCATTTCGGGGGTAAACACATCTTTCATATCTCCTTTAATGAAGGAAACATTCTGAACATTATTCTCTGCGGCATTATATTTTGCATTTTCAACCGCTACGTCTACTAATTCGATGCCAAGTACTTTATGTGCCTTCTGGCTCATGAATAAACTTAAGGTTCCAACTCCGCAGTACAGGTCATACACAATCTCTCCGTCTTTTAAATCTGCGTAGTTCCGGGCTACTTCATATAAGTGCTCGGCTTGTGCAGTATTTGTTTGGAAAAAGGCGTTGGGATGTATTTTGAAGTTAAAATCCCCAATCCGGTCTGTAATATACCCCGGGCCATAAATAACGTGCTCATACCTGCCAATAGCTGTCGGATTGTGCTGATCATTCACATTATTAACAATGGTTGTGATTACCGGGAATGCCGAACGCAATGCTTCGGAGAGTTTTTGTATGGTTTCAGGTTCATCCCGGAAGGTGACGATGTTCACCATGAAGTCTTCCGTGTGATGAGACGTACGAACCATTATATGGCGTAAAAACCCTTCTTTCTGAAATACATCAAATGGTTCAATACCATGGTTGATGCAGTAGTTTTTAACAAATTGAAGGATTTGAAAAGATTCTTCCCTTTGTAAATGACATTCATTTAAATCAAGAATTTTATCGAAGCGTCCTGGGGCGTGGAGCCCTGCAGCAAAGCCTGAATCATCAACAAAGCCTTCACTTTTTATTTCTTCTTCAGTGAGCCAGCGCTTATTACTGATACTAAATTCCATCTTGTTCCGGTAGTAGAAATCCCGCTCTGAGCCAAGTGCGGGAAGAACCGGGGTATCAAGGCCGGCAATTCTGCGGATGTGATCGGTAACCTGTTCAGTTTTGAATTCCAATTGCCTGGAGTAAGGCACATGTTGCCAGCTACAACCACCACAAACAGGGGCATGTTGGCATTTTGGTGAAATTCGATCCGGGCTGGGAGAAATGATTTCAAGCAATTTAGCTTCCCGGTAACTCTTTTTTCGTTTTATAATCCGGGCACGTACTTCATCGCCGGGCATTGTTCCAGGAACAAAAATGGCCAGTCCATCAATTTTACCTACGCCTTTTCCTTTAAAGGCAGCTCCTTCGATGGTAAGTGTTATTTCAGCACCTTTTTTTAAACCTGGAGCTGAACTCATTCTTCGGGTTCTTCCTCGTAGTAGGCTTCAAATTCTATCTTAACTGCCGTATATGGATCGGAAAGCTCTTCAATTTTTTTCTGGGCCCGCTCAAGTTGGCGAAGAGCAATATTGGAAAGCGTTTGCAGAAATTTTACAGCAATTTGGGGATGGCGCTCCATCAATACTTCAAAATCTGGTTTGAAGAACCCGAGCAGGGTTGTATCAGTTGTACATTTTGCAGAAGACCTGCGGGTTAAATCGTACCCGATGGAGAGCGCGCCAAAGCTATCCGCTTTTTCAAGGATAAAGTCTTCATATTTTTCTTCATCGTTTGAGTCGACAGCGGAAAAAGTGAGTTCAACAGAACCATCTTCGATGAAATACATGCCGGTTCCGGGATCATTTCGGTAGAATACGTATTCACCTTCCTTGTAAGTACGGCGATGGCACAGCTGAAGGAATTCAAAACGCTCGGTAGCAGAGAGGTTCTTCAAAAACTTTGATTTGAAGACCACATGTGCCTGGTTTTTTAGACGCTGAAATTTGTTGCTCATTGTGTGTATTCAATTAGAATGAATGACCGATACCAAAACTAAAATACAATTTCCTGTTATTAAACCAACCAGCCTCGAGGTCGTGTGCGCGGAAAGCAAAGTCAAAACGAACCACAACATATTCCCAGTCGAGGCGCAACCCAAGTCCCGTACCAACAGGTATTTGCTTGTAGAAGGTATCGAATTTGAATTTTCCACGATTTAACTGTTCCTCCAAAGATAAACCCGTACCGGATGTCTCAGAGGAGGTATCGGCAGTGGCAAAATCATTTCTTGGGCCATACCAGATATTACCCGCATCTATGAACCATGCCGCGTGCCAGTCGGCACTTAACAAATCCCGGAAAAATATCTGGCGGGTTTCGGTGTAGGCAGCCAGTTTTATTTCCCCTCCGTTAATGGTTACATCCTCGGTGGAAAGGTCACCAGGACCAAGCTGGAATGGAGCCCATCCCCGGATATCATTGCTTCCGCCGGCAAAGAAACGTCGGTTTAAGGGGATGGAAGTGCTTTGGCCATAGGGGTGAGCATACCCTCCGTAAAGCCGCCAGCCAAATACTGCAGAATTGGAAATTGGAATGTACCTTCGGTAATCGGCCGTGAGTTTTACAAAGCGGCTATAGGTAAGGCTGTTATCGCTGATTCCAAAAAGAGACGGGAGCTCGCCTTCAACCGTGTTTGGAGTTACCAGTAATTGGTCGATGGCATAAGGAATATTTCCCCCGCCGGAAATAGAGTACTCGCTGTAATATCCCCGGTTTCGTTTTATAGTATTTGTATTCTGGCTTCTGAAGGTATACCGGATAATAGAGGATACCTGCGGTTCATAATCCTGGAGAATTCTGGCGTATTCGAACGAATCCTGCCCATATTCATTAATTAAGCTTTGGGTGAACACAGAGGAAGGGTCTGTATCTACAATATCCAGTTCCAGTAAGTCGAAAAGGGATAGGAACCGATCGCTGTGCCGCACTTCAAACCGGTAATTGAAGCGTATATCAGAATTGATGTCAAAGTAGAGCTGATCGGATTGACTGTATGATAGCGAATACCGGGTTAAGCCACTGGTAAACAGGGGCCTGTTATCCAGAAAGGCAAATGGGAAAGCAATTCTTGGTACCGAATAATCGGTAATTAATTCCAGGCTCTGAAAAAGGGAGGACTGAACACTGTCCGGGGCATCAATTTCTTCTAAAGTACCTGAAGTAACAAATTCGAAACTGGCATTTGCACCAATACTTAGTCGTTCGGCTTTTCCGAATACATTGTTGTTGGTGTAGTCAACTCCAAAACCGGTACCATACCCGTAGCGCCTCATCCCAAATAATTCCGTACTGATACTGTGTTTGGTCAGGGTTTGCAGATCAAAAAACACGGGGATTTCTTCTCTGGTAAGATCCGGGCGCGCCTGGGTTTCGCTTTGCCCAAACCGGCGGATAAACAGGTTTCCTAAGTTCTGATATTCCTTTACTGACTGCAGGTAAAGCTCTTCATTGTAGATATCGCCCGGCGTGAATAAAATTTGCTCTCTTAATAAAGAAAAGCGGGTATCTGTATCCGGTTCCTTCCGCATAGAGATCACTTTTCCATCAATCGTATAAGGCGGGCCGCTTGCCACGCGTTCCTCGGAGTACACATCCGGCAATTTTGTGTCTGCCAGAGAAATCTCCACATCCCCAAACCGGTATACCTTACCGGGGTGCACACGGAAGAGAACATCCAGGCTAAGGCTGTTTTCCTGGTCGGGGCGAACCAAAGCAATTACAGAATCCCGTTCTACCGATGCATATCCATTGTTTTTAAGAAAAGAGAGGATTCTTTCCTGTTCATTTTTTAATTCCTGGGCATTGTATTGCCTGTTCACCTGGAACGTCGAATCGTCAATGCCAATGCCTGTGAGCGGACTGGAAATAAAAAACCGGCGTTGTCTTTCAGGGTCATTTTGAAACGGAAAACCGGAATAGGAAACGCTCCGAATCCTGGAAGGTTCACCTTCGTTGATTATAAATGAAACTTCGATCCTGTTTCTTCTGAATTCCACAACTGTGGTGTCTACCGAAACTCCCAGATATCCAAGCGATTCGTAATATAAACGTATCCGGTCCATATCGTTGGTTACTACGTCCCGGTCTAGTAAAGATGGTTCTTCCCCAATACGGCCATTACTTGTGCGCCAGAAAAAGTACCATGGTGTAAAACTTGGAATTCCCAGAAACTCCCTGTTCGTTTTGGTGCGGATTAAGTTTTCAAGTGTGCGGTTTTTTACAGAGCTATTGCCGGAAAACCGGATTCTTTTTATTACTCCTTCCGTCGAGGATGAGTCAACAGGAGGGGAATCCTGTGAAAATGAATAGGAAGAAAAAACAAGCGGTAGAAGAACAATAATTGTTAATCTAAACGCTTGTTTTAATAAAGAGTGAGTTTGCTTCAAATGGATACTAAAGCAATGTTGGTTTCCTGACCAAATGTTTGATCAGGAAAAATTATACGTCATCGTAGTCGAAACCTTCGTCTTCTTCGTTATGAAAGAAGTCTTCTTTACGGATATAGTCTGGCCAAATATCTTCGATCCCCTCATAAATAGTGTGCTCGCCTTCGTCTAATTCTTCAAGTTCTTCAAGATTGACAATGACCTGTGTGGGCAATCCATTTCGTTCAGCCCATTCAATAAGTTCATCCCTGCTCGCCGGGAAAGGAGCTTCGTCTAAGGCAGCAGCAAGTTCAACTGTCCAAATCATAAACGTCCTTGTATTTCTTAATTTTTAACTGTGATACATTAAACGTTTGAACTGAATAAAATTCAAGTATCAAACTACTTTTTTTTTATACTCAAAAAACGTGCCGAAAATATTGTTATCTTCGCACAATTACACGAACAAAATTAAAAAGGAAATATTATGCCAGGTGGTCTTGGAACAACAGAAATTATCATCATTGCAATTTTTGTGCTTGTTTTCTTTGGAGCAAAACGTATTCCTGAATTGGCAAGAGGTTTGGGACAGGGAATTAAGGAATTCCGCCAGGCTTCTAAAGACATTAAAAAAGAGATCGAGGATAGTTCCAGAGATATCGATGACGCTGTTAATCAAGAAGAAAAGAAATCAAGCAAGTAAGAGGTAATTTTGAGCCCACATACGATAGCAGAAGCCAGGAAAAAAGTCCTGGATGGCGAGATTACGCTGCCTGAGCTTGTTGAAGCATATTTTGCAACCATTGAAAAATCCAACCCCGAGATCAATGCATTTGTGTATTTAAACAAAAGCGATGCATTGGCTCAGGCAGAAAAAATTCAACAAAAAGTTAAAGATGGCACCGAGGGTACATTGATGGGTGCCATAATGGGTATCAAAGATGTAATTTGTGAAAAGGATAAACCCACCACCTGTGCGTCTGATGTGCTGGGGGATTTCCATAGTGTATATGATGCTACCGTAATTGAACGATTGAAAGCAGAAGACGCCATTTTAATCGGCCGGCTGAATATGGATGAATTTGCTAT
>JAKSCW010000198.1 GCA_022360375.1 Balneolales bacterium | reverse complement strand
GGTATTGTTCCTGGTGGTGGTGTAGCTCTTCTGAGAACCGTTTCTGCTGTAGACAGCCTTGAAGCAGAGAACGATGATGAGCGTGTTGGTTTTGACATTGTTCGTAAAGCAGTGGAATCACCACTTCGTACTATTGCAAGTAATGCTGGTATCGAAGGTGCTATTGTTGTACAAAAAGTACTGGAAGGAAAAGATGCTTTCGGATACAATGCACGTACTGAAGTGTACGAGGACTTAATTAAAGCCGGAGTTATCGATCCAACTAAAGTAACCCGTACCGCACTTCAAAATGCAGCTTCTGTTGCCGGATTATTGCTTACCACGGAAGCAGTAGTGTCCGAGAAACCAGAAGAAAAAGGTGCTGCAATGCCTCCTATGCCAGACATGGGTGGAATGGGCGGCATGGGTGGAATGATGTAAAATCATCCCCATTCAATGTTACAAAGCCATTTTTGTAACAAATATTTTTATCAAACCCCGGTTCACAATGTGGATTGGGGTTTTTTTGTTTGAAAAATCTCTATAGAGAAAACTCATGTTTCCATTTTAACGAGGATTTTCATTTACTTTGGGGGTCTAAATAATTGATTCCTGTGCTGGTTTTTTTCTCTATACTACTCGCATTTCAGGTTATTCAACCTTACCCCGTAGAACGATATGATGTTTCTTCAGGGCTTTCCAGCAACATTGTATATGATATTTACCAGGATGAAGATGATTATATATGGGTGGCTACAGAGAATGGATTAAACCGTTTTGACGCCTATGAATTTGAAATATTCAGGCACAACCCAAACGATAGCTCATCTATTTCCAGTAACGTAATACGGACCATACTGGAAGATGGAAATGGAAAACTATGGGTAGGTACGATTAACGGATTAAATCTCTACAAAAGAGATACCGGCGAATTCATCAGGATTAGCGGGGCCCCCGGCCACGAGGGAGAAAGGGTTGATCTGCAACACCTGTTTATTGATGCGAAAGGTGACTTGTGGTTTGTTTACCATGGACAGGGTATCTGGCGAATTAACACAAAAGATTTCACATTCCATCAGGTTAAGGAGAACTGGAGTCACAATTATCATATGATTTCAGATGCAAATCGTACCATCTGGTATCAAAATGAAGAAAACGGTTATCGTGTAATCAATCGGTATAACCACCAGGAACAACAATTTGAAGTTTTTAAATGGCCTGCAGAACCATTTGCATTCAAAATACACGTCGGTCAGAAATCAGGAAAAATATGGCTTGATGACGGTCCGGCCCAATTAATTGAGGAAACACCGTTTGGAAAAATACCTGATCTGCCTGGAGGGGATGTGCCTTATCGTATACTGGAAGACCGGACAGGTCGGTTGTGGATCGGCACGATTAACCATGGGGTGTATATCTATTATCCGGAAACAGGAAAAATTGATCATTTAAAACTTGCCCCAAAAGAAGGAGCACTAAGCAATTACGTCTGGAAACTATTTGAAGATAAATCAGGAAGAATCTGGATTGGAACCAGAGATGGTCTCTTTGTTTATGATCCTTTTAAACAACCATTTCAACACCTTGACCCGGCAGCGATGTCTGATACTGAGGGCTTGGAATCTATGGTTATGGCTATTAGCGAGTGGGATGATGGAGTATGGGCAGGAATTTTCTCGGAAGGACTTCATTACATTGCCTCAGATGTATCAGAAATACAGGCTTTCGAGCTGGAAAGTGATCCAGTACTTAAAAGCTCAGCTAACCAGATATGGAGTATTTTTCATCACCCGCATCGACCGGAGAATCTATGGGTTGGCACGAGCAATGGGTTATATCAATTTGATACTGAGAAAAAGCAAAGCTCTCTTTTTATCTTGCCCTACAGGGAATTCACTTCACCGGTGGTCTTTTCTATTATTGAGGCTGATGAGTCTTCCATATGGGTGGCCGGAGATGAAACAATACACCTAATTAATACAGGAACAGGAAGGATACTTAATACAATAAGCCTGATGGAGTATGAGAATCTGTCCACCCTTCAAAGCTTATATCTCAATGATCTCGGGTATTTGTTTATCGGCACAGAAGGTATAGGCCTCTTTTTGTACGACACCAACACCGAAGAACTGAAACAACTAAGTAACAGCCATTCAGGTTTGGATGTGCTTTCAGGTACTTCTATTTGGACGATAATACCGGACAAGGAAAACACAGTGTGGCTGGGGACAAGCAAAGGATTATATAAACTTGATATTGAAACGATGGCATTGGTTCATCATCCGGTAACGCAACCCGAAACAGGTCTTATCATATACAGTATTCTGGCGGATAATACAGGGCGACTTTGGATGGGTACAAATATGGGATTAGCGATGTATGATCCCGGGAATAAAGAAGGTCGTATTTATGAATTTGATGGGCTAAAAGAAGATTACAACCGGAGATCCGCAGTTGCAGATCATGCGGGAAGGTTTTGGTTTGGGATGAATTATGGTTTACGGTGGTTTGACCCTTCAACAATTAAATTGAACCCAACAATACCGAAAGTACACATTACAAAAGCAGATATATTTACCAGGCAAGGTGTAGAACCTATAGATTTAAAAGAAAGGGAACTGTTTAAACTATACAGAGAGAAAAATACCTTTGAAATCCATTTTACAGCCCTGAATTACACAAATCCGGAAGAAAACCAATATCGATACCGGCTTGAGGGGTTAGATGAAGATTGGGTGGAAGCAGGAAACCTCAGATTTGCACGTTATACACAGCTTTCGCCAGGGCGGTATACATTCAATGTTCAGGCTTCGAACAATGACGGAATCTGGAATACGGAGGGTACTGCTTTATCGGTATATGTGGTTCCCGAATTCTGGCAAACTACCTGGTTTAATATATTGATTGTTTTGATAATCGGGTTTACTC
>JAKSCW010000088.1 GCA_022360375.1 Balneolales bacterium | reverse complement strand
GCCCATCATTGGGATCCTGTGTTCGGTACACAAAACCTTTCTTTTGAAGAAGATCAATAATCGTTGAAACGGTATGCTTGTCTTTAAAGCTTTCTGCAGCAAGATCAGCCTGGCTTAAATTCTTCTTTTCCAGTTTGGAAAGAACCACCCATTGTTCAGGAGTAATATCTATGCCAGCTTTATTGAATCTGTTGATTAAATCCTGCCGAACCATTTTATACGTCCGGTCTATGTAAACACCAATCTCTTTCTTCATCCGGGAATTTGAGTAGGAATGGGAAGACCAATTCTTTTTAGCAGCTCAATATAGCGGGGATCGTCTTCCAGGGATTTAAACACCGTCATTGTTTCCAAAAAAATCATTGCCCCGATGCGTTTGTCTACTGCTTCGTTTAAATAACGAAATGCAATGTCTTTATCGCCCCTTGCTGCATACACGATTGCAAAATCAATATGCAGGTTCATTTCGGGGTTTTCTTTTTGCCGGCGATCCAGTTTCGCAAGATTTTCTTTTATTCCCCCTTCATCTCCCTGAACAGCCGCGATATAACCCAAAAATGCACCCCCGGTATTTGGCGCGGTTACCAGGTTCAAATACTTGTTAGCGAAATGTAATGCTCGTTCAAGATCGCCCTTCTGGATATATAAAAATGCCAAACCTTCATAGGCAGACCGGAATACGGGGTCCAGTTCAAGAATTTCATCAAACACTCCTTTGGCTTTGCCAAAGTCTTCATTAATAAGGAATGAGTACGCGTAATCCAGTTTTGCCGGAAGGGACAAAGGGTCGATCTTCACCGCTGCTTTAAAATGATGCTGCATTTTGTCGTATTCACCCAATGCACGATACAGATACCCTAAACCTAAACGCGCATCGGTATTGTCTGGTTCAAGGGTAATGGCTTTCCTGAAATTGGCTTCTGCTCTATCAAATTTCCATTTCGTAAATAAATTCACAAAGCCCAGTGCAACAAAGGATTCTGCCCTGGTGCTATTCAGTTCCACAGATTTATTTGCATACATTTCTGCATGCTCGAAGGCTTTATTGGATTCCATATGGCCGACGGCTCCCAGGTAGGTATAACAATTTGCCAGCGCAGAGAAGGCATTGGTGTAGGTTTTACATTGATTAATGGCTTTTTGGAAAAACTCCATGGCCTTAAAAACCCCTTCGGGTGTTCGTTTATTCCAATAAAACAAACCCTGCAGATAATGATTATATGCTACAATACTATCTGTAGAGGCTTCATAAATTTTCACCTCATTATCGAAGAATGCATCCGATTCCAGTTTCTCTACAATCTTTTGGGAAATTTCGTCTTGTACTTCGAAGATATCACGCATTTGTCCATCAAAATTCTCTGACCAGATATGAAACCCATCTTCCGCATTAATCAACTGGGCGGTAACACGGATTCTATCCCCGGCTTTACGCACGCTCC
Source organism: Balneolales bacterium (assembly GCA_022360375.1). Taxonomy (GTDB): domain Bacteria; phylum Bacteroidota; class Rhodothermia; order Balneolales; family Balneolaceae; genus HXMU1420-13. Next base: position 1,808 of record JAKSCW010000088.1, on the reverse strand, counting down.
CTTCCAGCACAGTAGCTACATTCAGTTCTTTGGCAATTTCGCGGATATCTTTGTTCGTTTTTTTGTAGGCAAATACTGATGTGCGCGAGGCCACTTCCAGGTCGCTCACTTTTACCACGGCGTTTATAATCTCTTCGGTTATTCCATCACTGAAATATTCATTCTCCGGGTCGGCGCTAAAATTTGCAAACGGTAACACCGCAACACTGTTTTGATACGAACCGGTAAGCTCCCGGATATGCTTTTGGGTAGGCACCTCCAGGCCTTCATTAGCAACCGCAAAAATACTTGTCGTCTGAAATACATTCTTCAGTTCATGCTCCCCAAAAGCCTCCACCCTTATCCCCGGGTGGTTTTTAATTTCATCAAATACTTTTCCTGAAATCATGACTGAGCCGGGAACGCCTAAACCCTGAACACGTGCCGCCAAATTGACGGCATCCCCGTAAATTCCTTCGTCATCATACACTACATCTCCAAGATGTATTCCGATTCTGAGCGGCACTTTTGGGTCATTTTTTAATTCCAGCTGAATTTCCCGGGCTGCTTTTACTGCATCAATAGCACTGCCAAACATACTTAATGTGCCGTCTCCGTAGTATTGCATAACCTGCCCCCGGTACTCCATAATCTTTTCATCTACTACATTTCGCTGCCTGTCGCGCAGCATTTTGGCGTTAACCTCGTTTTCCTGCATCAGCCGTGTGTAGCCCACCATGTCGGCAAACATGATGGCAGCAAGGAGTCTGATATTAGAGGTTTCGGGCATGAATAGATGATAAGTAGTCTCTTTTTCACGTGAATATACTCAATAATTATGCCCTAAGCCGCTAAAAGAAAAATCCTGTCTTTATTTCAAAGCTCAGGTCTTCATTACTGAATCCAAGATTGGCACTCAGTACATAAATATCAAAGAAATTGAACCATACTCCCCCTCCATATCCCTGGTGCCAGATTGAAGAATCCTCGTCGCCGGTCCAGACACGGGCTACATCGTAAAAAGAAAGTAACCCTCCCCGCCCACCAAGGAAATAATTATAAAAATTGAACAACTCCAGCCGTAACTCATTGTTGAAATACGCAGCAGACCTTCCTGAAAACCTGTTGTTATTGAATCCACGAAGGTTTGTATTCCCTCCAATATTATTGGCTTTGTAGAATGGAAAACTGCCAATTATGTGGTCTCCTCCTACTCTCCCTGCGTAAGTAAACTGCCTGGAAGTAACCGGGGAGAAATAGAATTCGCTCATAGCAGAAATGTTCAGGTGGGTGTCGCTGTATTCATTCAATCCAAGATTGGCTGTTCCCAGAGCGTGGAACCCAAAACCATATTTTGGATTTAGCGGGTTATCAATATCGGCTAATGAAAAACCCGTGACTATGCTGGAATAAAACTGATTGGAAAACACATTTGGGTTCACACCTGAATTCGGATTCAGATCAAGGTTCAGCACGTTGTTTTCATCCTGAACATCATCAATCTCAGTTAACTGGATGCCGGCTCCGATGGTGTACGACATCACATCATTGAGATTCAATGTAGCGTCTGCGTTCAACTCAAACCGGGAAAAACGGGCCCGGTAAAAGTTCCTGGATAACCGATCATCCAGGGTAGTTTCGTTACCCAGGCCAAAGAAATCCTGGTAACTTTCTGGCAGGAATATGATTCCTTCTAAATTTCCATGCCAATTCCCGGCAAATTCATACCAGTCTCCGGTGTAGCGCACGTTTGCAGCGCCGGTTAGCGGAGCGTAGTTTGCCCGGATGTAGTGCTTTCGGGATGGGTGTTTTCGAAAGCTGTTTTGAGT
>JAKSCW010000102.1 GCA_022360375.1 Balneolales bacterium | reverse complement strand
TGTCTTTGTTAACAAGTTTAGTTGAGCAGATACCAGAGGGGTATTTTATTACCGATCTGTTTTTTGACAGTAAATCTAATTTATGGATTGGTACTGATAACGGCATTGGAGTTCACGATTCCAAAGAGCTGACATGGATACGATTCTCAGATACTTTGAAAGATAATTATGTTCTCCATATTGCAGAGCAGGATAACGGTAATATCTTGGTTGGAACGGTAAACAACTTCCATGTTTTGCAAAATCGCACAGATGTTACACCTTCTCTTCTAACAGAGGCTCTGACCGGAGTACAAACAAGGTACATATTACCGAAGGGTTCGGATTATTGGGTTGGAACAAGTAGAGGTTTGTATGTTTTTAACTCCAGTTTGTCAGAATTACATCACTTTAATCATTCACAGGGTATTATTTCTCAAAATATTCAAGGTTTGTTGAGCCTGAATGATAGCACCTTATTTGTAGCTACTTCTGCGGGTATGCACAAAGTACAATTTGATGATTCTTACAGCATAAATACGAAACATTTCAGGCTCAATAATGATTATTCAGGGGCAAAAATTCATCACAAAGCGATACTTGCAGTTGGTGATGTTGTATGGTTTGGTACAGATTCAGGAGTGTATTCTTATGATTCGTCCCATGAACCTGACTATCAAGGACCTGAACTATATTTTAGTTCAGTAAGTATCGATTATGTGCGAGACGGTGGACTCAGATTTCAGGGGAAGCTTGATGAGCATCCACAGCAGAAGAACATCATTTCCAGTTCTTCTTTGAAGCATACAGAAAACAATCTGACCTTTAATTTTTCGGGAATTGATTTTGCGAGTCCTGAACGGTTACAATTCAGTTATCGCTTGTTAGGCTCTACAGATGAACGCTGGACTCCATTTAGCTCAGAATCAACCATAAGTGTGGAGAACCTGGAACCAGGGAGCTATACATTTCAGGTTCGGGGAAAAAATGATCTCCAATTAACCAGTGTTTTACCATTAAGCTTTACATTCTTAATAGACCCACCTTTTTATAGAACGTATTGGTTCTTTACTTTGATCACTCTTTTTATTGTAGGATTAATTTATAGCGCAGAACGTGTTCGGTTACAATGGTTAGAGAGTAATAAACTAAGAGATCTTGTTGAACAAAGAACGTTATCACTAAGAGAGAATTTAAAAGAACGTGAAATATTAATTCAGGAAGTACATCACAGAACCAAAAATAATCTGGCAGTTATTTCTGGTTTATTGGAATTACAAAAAACCAGAATAGAAGACGACAATGTGCGTCATAGCCTGGTACAGGCACAAGGAAGGGTTCAGAGTATAGCCCTGATTCATGAAAAACTTTATAAGAATGATAGTCTATCCAGGATCAATTTCAGGAATTATGTAGAAGATTTAGTTAAAGTAATTTCAAGATCTTACAATGTGGAAAATAAAGCCATAGACGTTCACCTTTTTATTGAAGAAATTGAAATAACTATAGACCAGGGAATACCATGTGGAATGATACTTAATGAATTGGTTAGCAATGCTTACGAGCATGCTTTTGCCGGGATGGAAAAGGGTGAAATCAGCATTTCGTTCAGGAATAAAGCCAAAAATATAGTTTTCGAGGTAACCGACACTGGTAAGGGTTTCCCACCTGATTTTGACCTTTCGAAATCCAGTTCGCTGGGTATGACTTTAGTTCACACCCTTACAAAACAAATAAATGGCACCTTGGATTATTTCAATTCAAATGGAAGCAAGTTCGTGATCACATTCAAAAGAGATCATTATTAAAAAAGGATTATTTGCTTGAAACTGTTTAGATTTCGAAGCGTAGATTTATCAATTGATGTAAAATATTAAAAACACACAATACCTTTGAATGGGCTGAGTTAATATTGTGTTGGAGAAGTAGATAGCTAAATCAAAAGGGAAAAAAGATGAATAAATCAGATCAGGAAAAAGGAGCAAAAATACTTCCCTTGGTGGTAAGAAGAGAGATTGAACAATATGAGCCTTCTGAAATAGCGAGAAATTTATTCGCAGAAACCTGGCGTATATACCTGGACGAACCTCCCATGAAATCCATTTCCGTAAAAAACGCGTCAGGTGCAGATTTCAAGAACAAACAGGATGATTTTAAAATTGATCAATCTGAACTTCCGCTAAGGCTGTATTTCAAAGACTAATTCTTAACATGCTGAATTAGAGTTTCAATCTATCCCAAACGAATTGAGGTGTCAGTTCAGCTATAAGTGCGATCAATTGCCAACGCTTAGTTATATAGGCACGCTTTTTTCTCTTTTCTATAGCTGAAATCATCTGTTCAACAGCGCTTTTTGTATTAGCAACCCAAAACATATTTTTATTTTTCTCGGTCATTTCTGACCAAACAAAACCCGGCCTGATATCAGTAACTGTAATGTCCAGTGCCAGCTTGTTTGCTTTTTGGCGAAAACCCGTCATGAAATTTGATATAAAATGCTTTGAGGCGGTGTAAACGGCCGCATTTCCTGAAGCAAGGTGAGAAGCAACCGACGACATTCCAACGATCTGGCCATATCCCTGTTCTTTAAAAAAACCGAATGCAAAGTGCATGCCATGAACAAAACCTGCTACATTTACATCAATAGTTTTTTTGTCAAATTCCCAATCAGGCAGGGTACTACTTCTTCCAACACCGGCGTTTAAAACTATAATGTCCATTCCTCCCATTTCTTTAACTATCGAAGGATAAATAACGCTGGCAGATTCAAAATCTGTAACATCCAGAGTTCGATAAAAAGCTTGTTCACCGATTTCTTTGGCAAGTTCCTCAAGTCGGTCGGTTCTCCTTCCCAGTAAACCAACAATATAGTTCTTACTTGCAAATTGAATGGCCAACTCCCTACCTATTCCGGAGGTGGCACCGGTTATAAGAACTTTTTTCATTAGAGCTAAATAGACTGAAGCTGTGGTATTTTTGCTTTAGCAAATTCAAATCCGCCAAACAAAACTGTACAGTAGAATAAATCTCCGGCTATAGTGTTCTTGAAGAATGGGATGGCCATTTCATAGCTAAGCATCAGCCCGGCAAAGTTTAACGGATAATCAGGGTCGCTCAGCCAGACTCCAAAATTGGTGATCAGGAAAAAGAGTATGGAAGCACTTAAACTCCCGGCGAGAATCCTTGTAAAAGTAACTTTCCTGAACAGGAAGATGCCAACAAGAACAATAGCTGCAATAGATCCATACACCCATCCAAAACCAGGTGTAAATAATGTGAAACTTTGGTAATAGGCTCCATAAATAATATTGTTCACCAACAAATCGCTGATAAACATGGCCAGCAGTGGAAGAATAAAAGAGAATTTCTTGTTGGTAAAATAAGCGGCACCAAAGAGGGACATGGCCCCAATCGGAGCGAAGTTAAGCGGGTGCGGGATCATCCGTGATATTGCTGCAATAAGGATGAGGCCGGAAATAACAAGAAATTGTTTATTCATAGTAGGGATTTAATTTCTCTGGAAAATAAAAAAAGCATCGCCTGAATGAAACGATGCTTTTATAATTCCTTAAAGAAGTTTACTGTTTATTTTTCAGTTGTTACTTCAAGGTTCAAAACAACTTTAACTTCATTTCCTACAACAGCGTCGGAAACCCAATCACCAGTTCCAACACCAAAATCGTTGCGAAGAAGTGCAAATTCAGAAGTAAAACCGGCCAAAACAACGTTTTCTTGCCATGGATGATCCATTACCCCTAATAATGTGAAAGGTAATTCAAATTCAGTAGTAACATCTTTGATAGTCAATTCGCCTTTAGCAACGAATTCATTTTCTGCGGTGGAAGTTATGCTTTCGCTTGAGAAAGTGATCGTAGGAAACGTTTCTGCTTCGAAAAAATCCGGGCTCCGGAGGTGACCATCTCTTCGGTCGTTGTCTGTGTCAACACTGGCTACCTGAATAGTTACATCTAATGAACTTTCAGCAAGGTTTTCCGGATCAAATTTAATAGTGGCATCATAATCAGCAAAAGAGCCATTAACCGGGGTAAAGAAATGACGAATCTCGAAGTTAACCGCACTGTGAGATTTGTCGATATCCCAGGTTGGTGCCTCCATCTTAACAGCTGCAATAGAAACAACACTTATAGCAGCTAAAGCGAAAATTGTGAATAGTTTTTTCATTGGTATATGAATTTATATTGATTAAAAGTTTCGATAGAACCGAAGTTCTGCTTTAAAAATTCATTCAATGTTAAACTATTTTTCGGAATCGAAGAAATTGGTTTTTCTTATATCGATGATAGAGAGGTATTAATTATTTGGCCGGACTTGTAAATCGATTGTTTTTGATTCGAAAACGCCATGGTAGTTTGGCATCTTCTCCGGCGTAGTCAACTCCAACACGTGGACTGGCTACTATTTCATTCTCTTGAACGATAATTCCACGATCTTCGATCCAAATCAAATCACCTAACAAATCTGTACCATAATCAGATGTTGTAATACCTAAAGCGTGAGATACAATTCCGGGTCCCCCGCCTACAGAACGGTCTAATTTTTTCTTTTTCCGTCGGTGAAGAAAAGTCTCGATCCCATCTAAAGGTTCTATTGCACGGATGAGAACGGCATCTGCTAAGCCTTTTTTATTTGTTACCACATTAAAAAGATGATGAATTCCATAACATAAATACACATATGCTTTTCCAGGTTCCTGAAACATAATTTCATTGCGCTTGGTTTTTCCTCGATGAGCGTGGCTGGCTTTGTCAGTTCGACCGTTGTACGCTTCCGTTTCCACAATTATTCCCGAGGTATATTCTTCACCAATACTAGTGCAAAGCACTTTTCCCAGTAAATCCCTGGAAATCTGAACCACATCATCCCTTTCATAGAAATCTATCCCAAGTTTCTTATATGCCATTAATCCATTGCTGCATAGGGGTTGTCTTCTACCTGAGAAACTCCTGCTAAATAGGTTTCCCGATAAGCCCGGGTAAGAATTACCGAGACTACAAAAAGCAGGGAGGTATAGAATGCCCAAATCCCAATGATCACAAATACTGCATAGCCTTGGTAGAAATATTGATAGGAGGTAAACGCGTAGCCAAGGTAAATGGAAACTGCCA
>JAKSCW010000030.1 GCA_022360375.1 Balneolales bacterium | reverse complement strand
GTTCATGCGTAATTCGTATGGCAGAATCGGTTTTATTTACGTGCTGCCCTCCTGCGCCGCTTGCCCGGAAGGTATCAATACGCAAATCACTGGGATTAATATTAATATCAACCTCTTCTACTTCCGGAAGAACTGCAACGGTGGCGGCAGAAGTGTGTACCCTGCCCTGGCTTTCTGTTGCAGGAACCCGTTGAACCCGATGTACCCCTGATTCGAATTTCATTTTCCCGAACACATCCGCACCTTCCAAGCCAAAAGCGATTTCTTTATATCCTCCTTTTTCGGATTCATTAAGACTCATTAAGCTCATTTTCCAGCCTTGAGAATCCGCATAACGGCGATACATATCAAATAAATCACCAGCAAAAATAGCTGCCTCATCGCCTCCTGTTCCTGCCCGGATTTCAATAATCGCATTTTTAGAATCTTCAGGGTCTTTTGGAACCAATTTGATTTTTATTTCTTCCTCAAGGGTAGCCAGTTCCTCTTTAATCTGTACATTTTCCAACCTGGCCATCTCAGTAATTTCTGAATCTTCATCTAACTCAATGAGTTCCATATTCCCTTCAAAACCATTTTTAAGACCACTCCATCGATCATAATCTCCAACCAATTCTTCTAAATCGCTTCGCTCCTTTGTAAGCGCAGTGTATTTTTCGGCATCATCAAATACAGAGGGATCACTCATAGCGGCATTAATTTCTTCAAACCGCGATTTGATTTGCTTGAGCTTTTCTTCAATATCCATGCAGGTGTGCTGTCAGTTTTTCTAAAAATTACAAATCTGAACTTACAAAATTCACCTATTCCGAATTCATAATTTCTATTTTCTTATTTTTGACTAAAAACAAATTGACACATAGAGCTTCCCTCCCTTCTCAATTAAAACTAGGATTTCTTGGTGCAGGCCAGCTTGCCAGGATGAGCGCCTTGCAGGCTTTCCGGTTTGGCATACAAGTGGCCGTTTTTTCAGACCGACCAGAGAATGAACCTGTCCAGTTTATGACTCCCCATTCCAGTTCTGGTTCATTCGAAGATGTATCCGCATTAGTTGAATTTGCAAAAACATGTGATGTAGTCACTCTTGAAAATGAATTCATCAGTTCCGAAATACTCCAAAAAGTACAGGACCTTAGTGGAATACCTATTTATCCATCGCCCAGGAGTTTTGCACTAATTGAAAACAAATTAATAGAGAAGCAGACATTCGAAGATGCCGGAATTCCAGTCACACCCTATCAACTTGTTTCTACCCTTGAAGACCTAACTACCTTTGGGGAACAACATGGGTGGCCCTATCTCCTAAAATCCTCGAAAGGAGGGTATGATGGCTATGGTAACGAAACGGTTCGAAATTTTGATGAGGCAAAAACTGCTTTTGCCAAATTAGGCGGTGATAAAGGGCATGATATTTTAGCAGAAGCATTTGTATCCTTTACCAAAGAACTTGCGGTACAAGTAGCCAGAAACGAAACTGGAACCATGGTATACCCTTGTTGTGAAACGGTACAGGAGAATCATATATGTGTTGCTGTCTTATCTCCCGCTCCCATCGACGAAAAGTATCAAAAAAAGGCTCAGAAACTAGCCGTAAGAGCTGTAGAAGCCATTGATGGAAAAGGAATCTTTGCTTTCGAGTTTTTCCTCACTAATGATGGAGAAATTCTGCTTAATGAATCTGCTCCGCGTCCACACAATTCAGGTCACTACACTATTGAGGGGTGTATTACTTCACAGTTTGAAAATCATGTTCGGGCAGTATTAGGGATTCCACTTGGTTCAACAATAATGAATAAGCCTGCTGCAGCTATGATTAACCTGCTTGGAACACACAATCGACCCGCAGAAACCGATCATTTGATTAGGGCATTAAGTGCAAAAGATGGGCACTTACATGTCTATGGAAAAGTTCAGAGTAAAACCGGAAGGAAAATGGCTCATTACACCTTATTGGGAAAAGATGTGCAACAAGCTTATCAACAGGCTTTATCTCTTTCAAAAAATATTGAGATTTGATTGTTACAGCCCTCCTGCTATAGGTTATTATCCCAAAACCGGGATAAAAAACATGAGCATTCTTCATTCTAAAGGATTCGAATAATCTTACGTAAGGAAATATAGATTTCTTACATTCCGCGGAACAAATAAAAATACTGATATGAGTACCGCTCCAATTGTAGGTGTAGTTATGGGCAGCGACAGCGACTGGCCAACGATGAAAGAAGCCACTGAAATTCTTGAAAAATTTGGAATCACTTTTGAAAAACGAGTGGTATCAGCTCATAGAACTCCTGATGATATGGCTGAATATGGTAAAAAAGCCAGAGAGCGGGGAGTACAAATCATTATTGCGGGAGCGGGCGGCGCTGCTCATCTACCAGGCATGCTGGCCAGCCACACTACTTTACCTGTTATTGGGGTTCCGGTTCAAACTTCTGCGTTAGGGGGAGTTGATAGTTTATATTCTATTGTTCAGATGCCTAACGGAATTCCAGTTGCCTCAGTAGCTATTGGTAAAGCACAAAATGCTGGTTTACTTGCTGCCAGAATGCTGGGAATGAACAATGCGGATATTGCATATAAATTGGAACAGTACCACCACCAAATGGCAGAAGAATCCAGGAAGAAAACGAAAAACCTTATTTAATTCTGTCCAACCGGGTTCCAATTCTCCGGAAATTCGGGGTGGTTAGGATAATAAGGGCTAACCAGTAGTAATGGGGAAAACAAATAAGCTTCCTTTATTTTGCAAAAAAATTTTACAGGGGAAGCCTTAGAAGAATAATAATTGGCATACGTAATAATTTAACGTACTTTTAATCGGATTAAATAGTGAACACGTATTAGTCCGTTTGTGACCTGTAGCCCTGTTTCTTATTTGTTTCCGATGACTTTTAACTTAATTTTTTAAATATGAATATTTATGTAGGAAACCTTAGTTATGGAGTTTCCGACGATAATTTGCGCGAAGTTTTTGAAGCTTTCGGTGCTGTTAGCTCTGCTAAAGTAATTACTGACAAATACTCGGGTCGTTCTAAAGGGTTTGGATTTGTTGAAATGGACAATGATGCAGAAGCTCAGGCTGCAATCGAGCAACTTGATGGAGCAGAAATTGACGGT
>JAKSCW010000336.1 GCA_022360375.1 Balneolales bacterium | reverse complement strand
ATCCTTTTCAATAGTGGGTGAACAGTTCTCCGAATTCCACCAGGAGTTCTTTTTATTGTTAAATATTGCTGTTGGGGGTACCTATTCCGGGCGACCTGACGAAACCACCCCTTTTCCGCAACACATGTATATAGATTGGGTGCGGGTGTATCAAAAAGAGTCTTGATCAATAATTGGGGCAGGAATTACTCAAACCACTCGTTCACCTGTCGGTCAGCTTCAATCAATGCTTCTTCCGTTTGCTCACTTAAATCCAGTTTCGATAAGGGAAGGCGCACCTGATCTGAGTTGATCCAACCTTTATGAAAAAGAAGCGATTTAACCGGGGTTGGACTTGGTGCATCGAAAAATAAATCTGCACATTGTACCCATTTTTCAAAAAGTCCAGCCACCTCCCCTTCTATCGCCAAATCCACGTATTTTCGGGTTTGCCTGGGCCAGGCATTCGATGCAACTGAAACATGGCCAACAGCCCCTTCCTCAACAAATTCTTTTATCAGGTTGTCATCTCCGCAATATAGTTTGGCGTGTGGAGCGGCATCCCTGAATGCTTTAAAGTCGTCAATACTTCCGCTTGCTTCTTTAATACCCATATAATTTGGAAATTCCTTGTATAACCGGGCAGGTACTTCAGGATTCATTTTAATGCCTGTACGGGAAGGAACATTATAAATCATGCAGGGTTTTCCTGTTTCATTCATCAGGCTTCTAAACCATATATACTGGCCCTCCAGTCCCGGTTTTGCGTAAAGCGGGGTAACCATCAGAAAGGCATCCACATCCTGTGATTCACAGAATCGAATAAAATCAAGTTGTTGCTCCAGGTTAAAACCTCCTAACCCTGCCATTAAAGGAACCACTAAATCCAGTGATTTTGTAAACCTTACAATTTCCCGTTTTTCGTCATTGGTCAGGTTCAGCCCCTCTCCTGTACTTCCTAGTACCAGAACACCATTGCCAGCCGCTTCTTGCTCTTTTAACAGCAGTTCCAGGCTATCATAATCAATCTCAGCATAGTCGTTCATGGGGGTGACTAAAGCGGTCCAAAGCCGAAAAGTTTCCATGGTTATTTACTTTCAGTTACGAAGTCGAATAGTTCGCCAAAAGTATGAACTCCATAGGATAAATGCTGATTATTAACGAGTTGTTCTGCAGCCCAAATTGCCCCTTCCGCAAAAATAGATCGATCCAGTGCTTCAGGCCTGAGTAGAATTGATTCCGTGGCAGTTTTAAGGGTGAGTTCGTGAATGCCATGTATATCACCTTCACGTGCGGAAGTAACATCAACGCGTTTTCCCAGCCAATTCTTCCACGAAAGTGCCGTTCCACTGGGTGCATCTTTTTTATGAATATGGTGCACTTCGTGAATATGAAATTCCGGGTTCTTCAGGATACCGGAACCTATACTGATTTCCTGAATAGATTTGCGAATAATGTTCATCCCCAAACTAAAATTATTGGCTAACACCCATTTGGTTCCTGCAATTTTCACCTTCTTATTCAAATCATTGGGCCATTGAAATCCGGTGCTTCCCCACGCAGCAGGCACTCCCGCTTCCAGTACCATATCAAAGATGAAAGGAACCGCCTCTCCAGGAACAAAAATGATCAGAGCATCTGATTCCTTAAGCTTATTCACCGTGGGTGGATTGTTTTCATCAAAAGCATACAACAAGTGCTCCCCAAGCATTTCTACCACCTTACTACCCGTTTTACCCGTACCTATTACTGAGATTTTCATACCTATTTAATAAATCTTTTATGTAACAATTTCACAATTTTTTCTCCAGTCCCCTCTTCAACCAGAAAACAAATGTTGTTAGCAGAAGCCCCATGGCATACTAACCGGATGTTATGATCTTTCAGCATGCTGAATAGCTTTCCACTCACCCCGGAAGTTGTATTCAGTTTATTCCCAATCAAGGCTACCAGGGATAAATCCCGCTCCACTTCCACGTCGCAGAATTCGCTTAGCTCGCGATACACTTTTTCGGTGAGTTCTACCTTATTGGAAGCCTTAGCGGCAGTATCAAGCGTAAGTGAAACACTAACCTCACTGGTTGTTACCAAATCCACAGAAATCTGGTTATTTGCCAGCACGGTAAACAACTTTGCGAGAAATCCATGCTGATGAAGCATGTCCAGGCTGCGCACTGTGAGCAGGGTTTGATCTTTACGAAGAGAAATAGCACGGATAACAGGTTCAGACTCGGACTTCTTTACAATGGTTGTTCCTTTTAATTCCGGTTCTTTGCTTGAAAGAACTTTCACATCGATACCACTTCTGATAGCAGGTTTTAATGTAGCAGGATGAAGCACTTTCCCTCCAAAAACAGACAACTCAGCCGCCTCATCGAACGTAATTTCCGGTATGGCACGGGCATTTTTTACAATTCTTGGATCGGTAGTAAATACACCGGCTACATCCGTCCATATTTCCAGGGTATCTGCTCCAACGGCCTCAGCAAAAAGAGCTGCGGAATAGTCACTGCCTCCCCGCCCTAGTGTAGTGGTACTTCCAAAAATATCAGATCCAATAAACCCCTGGGTCAGGTATACTTTTTCTTTTTGAATGTGGGTATCTGCTTTCTTTTTAATAGTAGCCAGTTCCGGAACAGCGTTGCCAAATGTTGAATCCGTTTTGATAATTTTACGCGCATCCAGCCATTCTACTTCAACCCCGCGAGTTCTAAGTACATCCGCAAAAATATACGTACTCATTAACTCCCCAAAAGCGTACAATCTGTCTTTCCAGCGTTTGTCTCTGCTTTGTTGTTCAAGATGAATCCGAAGCTCCGAAAGTTGTCCATTAAACCGGGTTAATAATTCTTCTTTATTCGGGCATTCCTGAATAATGCTTTTGTGCCGGGTTTCAATGGCAATAAGCCTGCTTTCTTTATCTGTGGAATTCAACGAAAAATCCTCTAAAGCAACCAAATCGTTAGTTGTGCCTGAGGTTGCACTTATTACAATCAGCTTTCTGCCAGGATTTTTTGCAACAATGGAAGCACTATGACTCATTGCTTCATAAGAGCCTACACTTGTCCCGCCAAATTTTGAAACAATCATAGATCGAGTGAGTTGTTTGAAAACCATGAAAATAATCAGAACCTAAACAAAACCATTATGTATTTTTCCAAAGCAGGAGCCATAAACCCAGATTAATGAAGTACTATATCCCAATCCTTTTTCTTTTTGCTATAAGCTGTAATCATAATCGATACGATAAATTAAAAGTAACCGAAATTGATGAGCAACTCGAAGCAATAGAACTGATTTCAAATGAAGAACAAAAAAAACTTGCCGTAGACGCCTTATGGAACGGGTTGATGGAAGCGGAGCGTATCCCATTTGTTCAGGATTCCATGGTTGTGTTCTTTTACAGAGGAGAAGCCGAAAGTGTAAACTGGGCAGGGGATTTTAATGGATGGGGGGATAATCCGCGTGCCCAGGTACAAGGCATTAATGTTAGGGGAACAGACTTATGGTATGCAAAGAAGGAATTTCCTGCAGATGCCCGGCTTGATTACAAAATTGTGGTAGACGAAACTAACTGGATCCTGGATCCAGCCAACCCGTTCCAACAGGTAAGCGGGTTTGGACCTAATTCGGAATTGAGAATGTCTGATTGGGAAGCTGAGTCACTTACCTCTCCACTTCCGGAAATACAAAAAGGAACCCTGGTTGATGAATCGCTTTCAAGCAACTCACTCAATTATGTCGTTGACTTTCGAATCTATCTGCCTCCCGGGTATCAACAAACAAACTCATTAAATGTAATTTACGTGAGCGATGGCCAGGAATACAGTGCTGAAGAGATGGGTTCTATGATTACTGTACTCGACAATCTTCATCACCTCCAAAAAATTGAGGCCACTATGGCTGTGTTTGTAAGCCCTATTGACCCGCTAAACCAGGATATGAACCGAAGAGCGGATGAATTCGGAAATAATAGCAATTACCTTGATTTCTACACAGAAGAGCTCATTCCGCATATCGAAGAGGCATATACATCCAATATCTCTAAAAACCCGGAAGATCGTGCAATCCTTGGCACCTCATTAGGTGGATTAAACGCTACTTTTTTTGGTTTCTCGAGGCCGGATGTTTTCCGGAACATTGCTATTCAGGCTCCGGCTTATTGGTACCGGGAAGAAATTTTTGACCTGGTGAAAGAGAGTACTGTCGATAACCCCAATATTTTTATGAGTGTAGGCACCATCGGTGATAACACCATTGATGCCAGAAATATGAAAGCCCTTTTCGAAGAAAAGGGATATGAATTCACTTACCTGGAAGTAAACGAAGGGCATTCCTGGGGTGCCTGGCGAACTCAATTGGATGATGTATTGATCCAGTTTTTTGGAAATGAGTAACCATCAAAGCTCTTCGCCCCTTTCTTCAGAACTACTTATTCTCGTCTCCAACTAGCTAACCCAATTAACCCGCATGCCTCTAATAACCAACGATGCCGTTGTTTTCGGACTTTTAATGGCCATTTTACTTGCCATTTTCGCTACTTCAAATAGTTCAAACCCTGGTTGGAAAAAGTTTTACCGGTTCGTGCCTTCGCTGTTATTGTGCTACTTCATTCCATCCATTTTTACCACGTTTGGAGTTATTGATCCGGATGAATCGAATTTGTACTACATGGCATCGCGATACTTACTTCCTGCCAGTTTGGTTCTGCTAACACTAAGCATCAATCTAAAAGCCATCGCAAAACTTGGCTGGAAAGCTATTGCCATGTTTTTTGCAGGAACTACCGGGATTATCATTGGGGGGCCGATAGCATTAGCATTAGTGGGCGCAATTAACCCCGAAATAACTGCCGGAACAGGCCCCGATGAAGTATGGCGCGGACTTGCTACGGTAGCTGGTAGCTGGATTGGTGGAGGTGCCAACCAAACAGCCATGTACGAAATATTCGAAGCAAGCGACACTCTTTTCAGTGCGATGATTACTGTAGATATTATCGTTGCGAATTTCTGGATGGCTTTCCTGCTTTATGGAGCGGGAATCAGTGACCGGGTAGACTCATGGTTTAAAGCAGACTCCTCGGCTATTGAAGAACTGAAGAAAAGTGTTTCTGATTACCAGGCCAGTATTGCCAAAGTTCCTACCTACCTCGATTTCGTGAAAATTATAGCAATTGCATTCATTATTACCGCATTAGGTCATGTAATTGGAGATGTTGTAGCCCCATGGGTAGATGAGAATTCTGAATTCCTGAGCCAGCTTAGTTTTAACTCCCCGTTCTTCTGGATTGTAGTAACCGCCACCCTGGGGGGCTTTGCAATGTCTTTTACTAAGCATCGGAACCTTGAAGGAGCAGGTGCTTCCAAAATTGGGAGTCTTTTCCTTTACATCCTGGTAATGACCATAGGCATGAAAATGGATCTGGGTGCCTTTGTAGATGTTCCTGGATATTTCATTATTGGCTTTGTCTGGATTATGATCCATGTGATTATCTTGCTTTCCGTTGGAAAGCTTATTAAAGCACCATTTTTCTTTACTGCAGTTGGCAGCCAGGCTAACGTTGGTGGTGCAGCCTCAGCTCCTATTGTTGCATCTGCGTTCTCGCCGGCTTTAGCTCCCGTAGGTGTGTTATTGGCCGTACTTGGTTATGGCGTGGGAACGTTCGGCGCCTGGTTATGCGCCATCATCATGCAAATGGTTTAGCGAACAGTAAATTCCACCCGCGCCGTTTTTGAGTTATTTTCCTCTGATGAGAGGGTGTAATTTAACTCATATCGGTAGTACCCAGGTTCAAACTGACTTGTGTGTACAATTTGGGCGGCGCCGGAACTTACTACCGCTTCGAATGTTGGAGTATAATTTCCTGTACAAATAACCCCGGAAAATCTCTCCCAAGTGTTATTCCTGTATACATAAATCTCTCTGATTAAATCAGGGCCGCAATACTGCAGATGTACCACTTTTGAAGTAGGATTAAATACTTCTATTTCTATTGTTTCAGAAGCTTGAAAGATAGTCTTCTGTATACGGAGTTCAACAGGTGGTTCTTCTGGTTCGCTATCACTTACCTCAAGGCATCCACAAAAAAGGATCAGTCCTGTAAATAGCGCTATTCTATATTTCATGATAACCTATTTGGTTGTCTCTCTGCTTACAATTTACTGGTAAACAGCTTTTATTCAACGTTAGAATTTTTGTCCCATTACTTCATTTTCAGAAAAAAGTTTTGAATCAAAAAATCACTATCAATGCTAGTAAATCGTATCTTTAAACTTCTGAAAAACCTTTCATTCCCTTTCCAGTTGAAAAGAGCACTTATATTTTTGTCCGTTTTTTTAGCAGTAGCTATAGCAGTATATGCAATGGTCATTGGCCTGAATTATTCCGCTTTTAGAAGTCTCTTCGCTAATGCTGAAGGCATGAGTGACGGCGCTGAATACATTCAAAATACCTACTCCTTAAAATCACTCACCGAATTTATTGCCGACAAACCCGAGCATGTTTCTATCATGTCGTACAACATTAACGATCCTGATTCAGGCATTTTTTATGGTATTGATGAACCGCGCACTATGGGAACTTTGGGCAACCTTTTTCTTCTGATTGAATACGAACGGCAGATAGCCGAAAACCTTCTTGTACCCACTGAAGAAGTAGATGTGGAAGAAATCGAAAGGTATGTGCTACCCCAGGTGAACGAAAATGCTCACAAAGGTGCAATGGCTGTGCTTCAAGAAGATGGAACGCACATTACCAACGATGAAGCCATGTCGGCATTGCTGGAATATAACTCACTGGCCATTAGTGATTACTTCTGGTTCAAATTAGGAGAAGAGAACCTCAGGGCTTTGATGGATACTCTTCAACTTCCACATACTGAAATACCGGTTCCTTTTTCCGGAATATATGCTTCCTTAAACCCCGGTATAATTGAATTAATCCTGGAATCTTCAGCGGAGGATACGCTGCAATTGTTAGAAAGTATGCCCCAGGAATATCATAACGAATTAATCTTAGATGTTGCCTATGAATACCATTTATGGAACGAGACGCAGGTGGATGTAAAAGCCTTCTTTGAAGAAAAACGAATCGGTTTAAGCTTTATCCAGGAACGAGACGCTCTGGAATTCTTTCCTCAAACAACAGCCCGGGATATCACCTCCGTACTGGAACAGCTACTTAAAGGCGAAATTATTTCTGAAGATGTAAGTAACGCAGTATTGGATAAACTGCGCTGGGGACTTGATTCTGATACCATTCAGCGGAGTTTTAAAGACTACGGAGCCATATACGATAACCGTATGGGTATGCTATCCGGAATAGATTTTGGCACCTCCATTTATGACGAACATACTTCGGTTCAGGCTGTTTTTTTTGATGACCTCCCGGTTGCTTTCTGGTTGCACATGTCTGCCAATCACATGCAGGAAGATTATCAACAACGCCTGATTTGGGACCCTGCACTCTTCGAAACCACACTTACAGAAATAGCAAATAACCAAGAACAATAACCCTCATAATTGTCATGCTGAACTTGTTTCGGCATCTGTTTCAAGCAATCTTTTACTCGAATACATTACAGATACTGAAACGAGTTCAGCATGACGAAAAGTTGACAATAATGAAATACCGATTTTTAAACCTTGTTTGGCTTCTTCCAAGCTATCTTGCATTTATCATGGTTCAACAAGCCAATGTGTATAGAGGAACCATTCATACCTACAATAATGGAGAAAGTATTGCCGCGGATGTAATCGATTTTGACATCAAACAAATCGCGGCTCAAAGCAATGGGTATGTAGTGCTCGAATTTATTGATCCGGATGGTGATGTACAGGAACGGAAACTTTCCTTATCGGTACAAATGGCGCACCAGATTATGAATACCTCGGTAATCCCTATTCGATACCAGGAAAACACCTTCCAGGAAATTGTAATGATTCCAACTTATGAACTCCAGAAAGGTATGGCATTATCAAATCTTGGGGTGGCTTTCATTGGGTTTGCCGTTTTGGTGACGGTTTCAATTTTTGTAACCCGTTTTGCTAACAAAAAAGCAGTACAGGGCTCTCCGGATCTTACTGTTGAGCGTATAGACATATGAGTAAGGGAAACCTATATCTCATCCCCACTTCTTTAGGAAAAACTCCTGAAAACAATGCTTTACCTGAGTACACGCTCTCCATCATCCGGAAATTGGATGTATTCGCTGTAGAAAATATTCAAAGTGCTGTAAAGTTTTTACGCTGGGTTGGAGATACGATTCCCGAATACAACATTGATTTTTATCCACTCACCAAAAAACCCCGGACCAGGAGATTTTCTCATTTCTGAAGCCTTTAAAAGCAGGCAAAGATATGGGAATTATGAGTGAAGCGGGTGCACCAGCTATTGCAGATCCGGGAGCCAAACTGGTAAAAATGGCTCATCAAAATGGAATCCGGGTTGTGCCCCTGGTTGGACCTTCCAGTATATTACTGGCATTAATGGCTTCCGGTTTTAATGGGCAATCATTTGCCTTTCATGGGTATTTACCAATTGATGCTAAGGCGAGAAAACAAATGATTATCCAGTTGGAAGGAGAATCCCGCCGCCATGATCGAACCCAACTTTTCATGGAGGCTCCTTACCGTAATAATGAACTGCTAACATCGATTTTGGAAAACTGTAATGCTGCCACACGCCTTTGCATAGCTACCGAAATAACGCTGGAAACGGAATATATCAAATCGAAGGAGATTTCGGAGTGGAAGAAATTCCCTTTACCCGATTTACACAAGCGCCCCTCTATTTTTATTCTTTACGCCAAATAAAAAACTCCCGCTTTTTTTGGAAAACGGGAGGTAATAACCTTGTTAGAATTAAGTTAGTGCGCGCCTGCTGCGCTTAACATTTTTGCAACATACTCATGATTTTGAGCAACTGCCTGATCCAGTGCAGACCACCCACGATCGTCGTGTACATCCACATCGCCTTGATTGCTAATTAATAACTCTACTATTTCTTTGTATCCATTTGTTGAAGCCCAATAAAGAGCTGTAGTACCTCGGTTATCCCTTATGTCTATCTCAGCGCCGCTGGAAATAAGGAATTCTACAATATCGAGATGACCATGCTTCGCCGATTTTAATAAGGCGGTGCGGTCATGTTCGTCTTTAGTATTCGCAGAGATTCCTGCCTCAATCGCTTTTTTTACCGTCTCGAGGTCGCCATTTTCAGCGGCGTCAAGAAATATT
>JAKSCW010000475.1 GCA_022360375.1 Balneolales bacterium | reverse complement strand
TATATTTCTTTTAGTGATTGTAATGGGAGGAATTATTGCAGGTATTTTTACAGCTACTGAGGCATCAGCAATAGCAGTAGTTTATACGATTATTCTTTCCATGTTTATTTACAGAGAAGTAAATACAGCCGATTTATACAATGTACTTATCGATACGGTTAAGACCACATCTATTGTCCTGATTCTTGTAAGCACGTCTATCGCTATGAGTTGGGTAATGTCATACGAAAATATTCCCCAGGACCTTAGCACGTTCCTTCTTAGCATAAGCGATAACAAAATCATTATTTTGCTCATTATAAATGCTATTCTGCTATTTGTAGGTGTGTTTATGGATATGACCCCGGCCGTTTTGATTTTCACTCCCATTTTCTTACCCATTGCAATGGATTTAGGTATTGATCCGGTTCATTTTGGAATTATTATGGTGATGAACCTTTGTATAGGGTTGTGTACTCCGCCCGTGGGTTCTGTATTATTTGTGGGTGTATCCGTTGCAAAGATTAATATCCAGGAAGTACTGCGGCCACTTCTTCCACTTTTCCTGGCATTATTAGTGGTTCTGTTCCTGGTGACGTTTATTCCGGAATTGAGCATGTATCTTCCGGGATTACTGGATTAACCAGGTTGTTTATTTGAGGAGGAGCATTTTCCCCGTAAACAGGTAAGAATCTACGGCCTTTAATTTGTAGAAATAGATTCCACTACTCAGGGAGGTTGCATCAAAAGTATAGGTATGTGTGCCCGCGCGAAGGTTCCCTTCAACAATAGTAGTAATATGTTGGCCAAGGTTGTTGTACACTTCCAAAACAACAGATGAAGGTTCGGGAAGGTCAAACGAAATGTTGGTAGTTGGATTGAACGGATTCGGGTAATTCTGATATACTTTAATTTGGGCAGGGATACCATTCAAGGGTTCTTCATTGCTGGTAATTGAACCAACAAGAGTACCTTTAATTCGATCAGGTTGAATGTTTGCCTGTGTTAGTTTTACCTGGAGGTCGTAAGTGCCTGCATGTAATTCGATATCTGTTCTTGATTTATAAACATATGGGTCATTGGTTGAACCGATTCTTGTAAAATAAATCCAATCTTCTCCATCTAAGAATAAATCAACCCGACCATTTCCTGTTCCCGGTACAGCCCGTAATTCAAAATCATAAATTCCAGGCTCCGTTACTTCTATCGTATATCTTGTCCATTCACCATCTTCTCCATCTGTTAATATGTAATTGTCAGAATCGTTAGGATCAACGGCAATGTCTACGGCTTCCGTAGTTCTGAGGACATTCCCACTGTTGGAAAATTCAGAAAAATCTAAATAGGATACGTTCTGCCCGCCATAGTCATAATGCTCTAATTCCAATATACCGGGAAATGTTGAAGTGGTATTTTCAAATGGTCTTCGTGTGCAACCGGTTCCTACTTCAAGAATGGTATGCGGGCCTGATTCGGTACTTCCATTGTCATTGTCTACTGCTCGTACATGGAAAGGATAACAGCCATCAATTGGATGGGTCCAGGAATAGCTATAGGGTTCTTCAGTAAATGAGGCTATTTGTTCGTTGCCTATATAGAATTCAACCAAGTCGATACTGCCGGATATATCGGGGTCAGTCACAACTGCTTCCAGTGTTATGGATTCATTGGGTACCACACGAACGGTATCTTCATACGAAAGCTGTATTTCAGGATTTTGATTCATATCCTGGTACACCCTCACATAGTCTACAATTACTTCATTTCGGTCAGGAGTAGTTTCGTCAGGTTGCTCATTTCCCAGGTAATTCCCTCCGATAGCTAAATTTAAAATGATATAGAATTCCTTATCAAAGGGGTAAATTTCAGCTCGGTCTTCAATTTCTTCTCTGGTTAAGTGGAAGAATTCTGTATCGTTCAGATACCAGGTCATATCTGTATCCGTCCATTCAATGGAATAAATATGAAACTCTTCGGATAGATCTCCTTCTTCAATAATATATTCCCCACTCATATACTCTCGGTCGGCATTTGCACTCCCACTCCCGGGATAGGCAACCTCGGAAAAATGTATGGTTCCCTGTGTTCGATTCGTTTGATGACCACGATATTCCATAATGTCGATTTCTCCGCTGTAGGGCCAGCTTCCATATTCACTGTTGGTTGGCATAAGCCAGAAAGCAGGCCATAACCCCTTGCCAGCTGGAAGTTTAGCGCGTATTTCAAATCGACCGTACAAAAAATCGGCATTATGCTGGCTTTTGATGCGGCCAGAGGTCCAGTTTCTACCTTCAAAGTTTTCTCTAAGCCCAATTAAATGCAGATACCCGTTATTTACTGTAATATTTGTATCCCTTCCGGTATAAAACTGGTGCTCATTATTGTAGGCAGTTCCATACCAGGGGGTCCAGGTATTGAAATCAACTTCTTCGGCATTAAACTCATCACTCCAAACCAATTCATACCGCTGCGAGAAAACGCTGGTGGTTATAAGAAGGCCAAAAACTGGTAAAAAAAGAATAGATCGCATTTTGTATGAACAAAGAGGTTAGTTTTTACTTGGACGGACAGAGGTTTCGATCACCATTTTTCCCCCTGCTGTAATTTGATCATGGGTTAAGTACGTTTCATTAAATGGTTCCCCATTCAGTGTTGTCGATTCAATGTAGAAGCTCTCGTCACTAAAATTCTTTGTTTCAATAACGAAGCTCTTTTCATCCGGAAGATGAATCGTAATCTTATCAAAAATAGGGGTGCTTCTCTGGAAAGTGGCATCGCCAACAAGTACCGGATACATTCCCATAGAAGCGAGTACGTACCAGGCCGACATTGTACCATCATCATCATCCATTTCGGGAATGAAACCTTCGGGTTGCGCACGATAGATTTTTCCTACATATGGAGTTTCCCATTTTGTATGGGTTCCATAGAACTGGTTCATTTCTTTCGTTAAAATCTTATTCACCCATTTTTGTGTTAGCCATGGTGCTCCGGAATAATTGAAAAGAAAAGGAGCATGTAAATCAGGTTGATTACCGTGGTTGTATAAATCATTATCAAAAAAGAATGCCAGCTGTTCAGTGAATAGTTCTTCACTTCCAACCATTTCGATGATTCCGGGAATATCAAACTGAACATGCCAGCGATATTGCCAAAGAGTTCCTTCGTATAAACCATCGCCATGCATGATATCAAAGCGGTCGTTAATCGTCAGAAATTTTTCCCTCCAAACCCGTTTATAGTGCATCGCCTGATTGAGGAATAATGCCTGTTCTTTCTCTTTTCCAAGAATGCCTGCAATCTCTGAAAGAGCCCAATAGTCATAGCTGAGTTCTAGCCGGGTATCCGGGCTATCTACATGGATATTTGTGATTTCAGCACTCATAGCACCATACACCGCTTCTAAATCGAAATCAGTAATTCCACGGCGGTATAAGTCCAGAAGCGTTACAATGGTATGTTCTGTACGCACTGTTGGAACGGGTTCGTAATATCCTGCCCAAAACGCTTTTCCTTTTTTAAATAAATCAGCAAGTGAGTGCCCGAAATCTGAAGAGAGTTCCGGGTAAAGAATTGCCAACAAACTGAATTTATTTCTGAAGTTATCCCACATTGACCAGGATGCATATTGGGTATAATCCGCAGATGAATAAGTACTGCCGTCTACACTTTTAAATTCACCCCTGGAATTGGAAACTTTTACCGGGTTCAGCATAATCCGGTATAGCATAGTATAGAAAAGAGTTTTGTACTCTTCTTTGCCCTCTACTTCAATCTTAGAGAGCATTTCTTCCCATTCATTAGCAGCCCTTTCTTTGGCTTGATCGAAGCTTATTCTCGAAGAGGTTCTTTCCCACTCGTCACGTGCTGCTTCTTCGCTGATACTTGATGCTGTGACGATTAAAGAGACTGTTTTTTCGCTATCAAGGTCAGGTATAAAAATGAGCTTACCGTTATTCTCTTCAGCCAACCTAAGCTGGGAGTCAGACCAAAGGTGATAATGCACGGTATAACGCCCAAAATTGCAAACATTCCTGGCAGATACTGTAACGAATAATTCCTGGCTGTTGATTATGGAATATTCGGCGTCAATAAACCGGGCGAATGAACTATGGAGATCCATTTCAATAAAAGCGGAATCTTGAGCCGGAAACGTGTATGAATGAAACCCGGACTGGTTATTTGATGTTAGTTTAACGTTAACGGAGTTATTGAAAAAAACCTCGTAGTACCCAGGTACTGCAACTTCAGAACTTTTATCGAACGCACGATCAATGTTTTCATAAGAACCATATCCCGGAAAAATTCTCAAATTTCCACCGGTTCCGGAACAGCCAACCCCACCAATTCGATTGTGAGAAAACCCTCTGATTTCTTCCGCATAATAGTTATATCCACTATGATTTCCGGGAGAAGTATCCGGGCCTAATTTCACCATGCCAAAAGGCACAGTTGCCGCCGGATCCAGTTGTCCATGATCTCCGGCTGTGCCGATAAAAAGATCAACATATTCTGAAAAAACTTGTGCCTGCAAGGGTAACTGCATCAAAAGTGCCAAAATTAAGAAGGGGATTTTTTTCATATTCTTGAAATTATTGAACAAGGAATGCTCTACTGGTACGTATTGTAATACGAAACATTGATCTCGTATAATAGTAAAGGGAAAGCGTTCTTAAAATTTTTATTTGTCAAAAAATGTGGAAAAAGATATCAGGGCTCATCTTTATAGCACTTTTTATTAATATTGAAGTGCAATCTCAGGAACTAATTACCGGGCGCGTTGTAGATGCAAACTCGGCAGAACCATTACCCGCTGCGCACATTATAATTAAGGGAACATATAAGGGTACAATTGCAAACGAAGATGGGGAGTTTTCTTTAAAGGTAGATGAGCTTCCTGCAACACTTATAGCACGTTTTTTAGGCTATGAGAGTAAAGAAATTGTGGTAATGAGCGCAGATGAGCCAGTCGACTTTTTGATGGAAGAAGCTTTTCTGGAGATGGAGGAAATTATAGTTACAGGAGAAGACCCCGCCATTTCCATAATGCGGGAAGTTATCCGAAGAAAAGCGATTTGGAGAGAGAATTTGACTACATATCAAGTTGACGCCTACAGCAGGCAACAACTTCTAAATGACACAAGTATAGTATCTATATCAGAAAGTGTTTCTCAAGCCTTCTGGGACCGGGAGCGGGGAAGCCGCGAGGTATTGAAGTCAAGGAGACAAACGGCAAATATTGAAGGGAGCAATAACTTTGCCGGGGTAAGCTATTTACCAAATTTCTATGATGACAATTTGGATATTGTTGAATTCGATCTCAGGGGGGTAACTCATCCGGATGCCCTGAAATACTATAACTTTGAGCTAGTGGATTTCTCAAAAATTGATGAGAAGGTAATTTTTGAAATTGAAGTAACTCCGAGAAGGAAATTACAGCCGCTTTTTGAAGGCACTATTTATGTAATGGATGAGGAATATGCCATGATTTCAGTTCGCTTGAAGCCAAATTCTGTGGTCGTATTTCCTGCTCCTGTCCAGGAGTTTAACATGTATTATGAGCAACAGTTTAGTAATTTTGGTGGTGATTTTTGGTTACCGGTAGACTTCAGAATGGAGGGTTTAGTTGAAGTAGGGGTTCCGGGGTTAAGATTTCCACCGATCGGGTTTAAGCAAGTGTCTAAGCTTAATAATTACGAAGTAAATATCCCCCTCCCGGATTCGCTTTATGAAGACTATGACTGGATAACCATCGATTCAACCACAATTGATAAGTCCGATTCAATATTTGTAGCTACGGTGGATGTTGTTCCTTTATCAAATGTTGAAGAACGTGCTTATGGAAGTTTAGATAGTACTGCTACTCTGGAAAAGGCATTTAAGCCAAAGGGTTTTTTGGTTCGTTTTATTGATTGGGAAGACGAGGATAATGATAATGAGGCAAGCAGCAATACAAGCAGTAGTGGAACGAATACTTCATCTTCAGGTAGTAGCCGCACTTCAAATAGAAATTCTTTGCTGAGAGATGAATTCAGAAATTTTGGAATTGATGTCAGGTACAATCGGGTTGACGCAGTATATGCGGGTTTAAACCACGAACGCAGATATGCAGACCGAAGAATTCGTTCCAGGGCAAATATTGGATATAGTACTGGGTATGAATCATTGAATCATGGTGCAAATATTTCCTGGTGGCCGCTTCCAAATACCTGGCGTTTTTCAGTTTCTGCAGGTTACAGTTTTACAACCGATACCAGGTACAACTCTGATTTATTCAAAAAAGGGCTGCTCAGTACGATGCCACTGCTTGGGTACGAAGATTATTTCGATTACTACCGAAATGAAGGTGTATTCATAGCTGCCTCTTTCCGCCCTCTCAGGAGAAGTGAGACATTTAAATTCCGGTATCGGTTAGAAGAGCATTCAAGTATCAATTTTAAGACTAGTTATGATGTTTTGGGAAGTAGTTTTATACAGCGTCCTAACCCTTTTATTCAGGAAGGAACATTAAGCTCTTTTGAAATAAAAATGGAAAGCGGGGAAGGCAAGGAAGCACTGGGTATCATTGGTGCTGATAATATTGAAATCACGGTTGAACAATCACTAACGGCGTTGGGAAGTGATTGGAATTTCACAAAGTTTGGAATTGATGTTTACCGAAGATATACAACCTTTTATAAGCGCAGATTCATCCCTAATGCAGTAGATATACGACTTAATGCAGGTACATTTATTGGCGATTTACCCGTCCAGAAAAATGGAGTAATGGATGCCTCTTTAGGTTATTTCACCCCTTTTGGTGCGTTTAAATCCCGAAGGTATGTCCCATACGAAGGGGCCAGCTATTTTTCTTTACATGCAGAGCATAATTTTAGATCTGTACCATTAGAAGCTCTTGGTTGGAGAAATGCTGCTAAGCTTGGCTTAAGTATCATTACTTTTGGTGGAATTGGTAAAACATGGATTCCAAAAGAGCAGGAAGAATTTTTCATTTCATCAATGGGATATCTTCCACCTTCCCCAGGTAATTTATATTCTGAAGTAGGAGTTTCCCTGAGCAATATATTCAGCTTAATCCGGGTTGATTTAGCCTACCGCATTGATGAACCAGGATTCTATCCGGGTATTGCTTTGTCCCGGATGTTCTAAAAACAAAAAACCCCGGCACAATAGATATATACCGGGGTTGAAAGTCTGTCTTTGCCTCAGATAGTTACATATCCGGAGTATACTTCAATGTACTAATTGGGTGAGATTCAGCTCTTCTGTTTTTCTCACATCCATCATTGGCTTCTTTTTCAGAGGCAGCACATTCAACTGGGGCCTTACCAAGACCACGGGATTCGATACGATCTTCAGTAATACCGTTGTTTGTGTAAAATTCAACTACAGCAGCAGCACGACGAAGACTTAATCGTAAGTTGTATTGGTCGCCACCAACGTGGTCAGTGTATGCGTCAACACGAACTCTGAATGCAGGAGCATTTTGTAGCGTTTCAACGTTGTCTGCTAACATCTGAGCAGCTGCATCAGTGATACTGGAACGATCAAATTCAAACGTGATCATTTCTAAGTCATTTTCAGAAACAAATACAGGATCTGAACCGTCGTTAGGATTCGTACCCATATCAATTTCCTGGCCATCAGTAAATCCATCACCGTCAGAATCTGCATTAGTTGGATCAGTGTTGTACCTATTAATTTCGTCAACATCTGATATTCCATCGCCATCAGCATCGCCATTGGCATCATTTGGATCTGTTTTGTAAGTAATTACTTCATCGTAGTCAGATAACCCGTCTCCGTCAGTATCGGTGTTATTCGGGTCAGTTCCATAAGTGTTTACTTCATCTCCATCAGATAGACCATCACCATCAGAATCTGAATTGTTTGGGTCGGTACCTAATTCAGCCTCTTCTGAGTCGCTAAGACCATCACCATCAGAGTCAGCACTATTTGGGTCAGTACCGTTTAAAATTTCCTGGTCATCAGTAATTCCGTCACCATCTGAATCGATAGGTGCTTCAACTACTGGCTCACTCGATCCACACCCATATTGCGTAACAATACCAGCGGATAAAAATATGGCAAGGAATAATAGGTGGATTTTTCGTTTCATGGTAGGGAAACTCCTGTCTGAGTTTGTTAAGATTGATTTTTTATTATTGTGGGTGAAAATAGTGATACTAAGCAGTCTATCAAACAAAAAAAGAAAAACTTGTTAGGATTAATTTCAATGCGCCTTTATATTTGGTGTTCATTTGGGGCTATAGCTCAGCTGGCTAGAGCGTCGCGCTGGCAGCGCGAAGGTCAAGGGTTCGAATCCCTTTAGCTCCACAAAAGCCTTTATTTGATTCAATAGAGGCTTTTTTTGTTTGTAGAATTCTAATTGTATGTAATAAATCATCGCCTGATATTGAATATTATTATAAACACGAGGGTGGTATGAAAAAATTTGTTAGGATAAAACCCTATTTTCTTTCCTTCTTAGTTTGTTTGTGTGTATTTGTTCTGCATGCTAATGTTATAGCACAAGAATCCTGCGATGGTTCCAATAAATTGGATTTTTCGGTGGAACTGCAACCAGCACTACGAAATGCACAGGTTTTGGGGTTAGCGAGTTTAGGAATAGATAGCCGGGGAGCAGGAACTTTACTAGGCACTTTTACACTGACCAATATTTCTGAGGATACACTTACGAATTTGTATTTCGAATTTGAAGTAAATGCTGGTCAATGGGGATTAATTGCCCAATTGACGCAACAAGCAGCCTATCCATTTTCGCTACGCCCCGGTCAGGTTGTATATGCAACAAATAATGATATTCAAAATGAACGATTACCAGGTGTCGATGACGTAATGCGTTTTGATGGAGGGCTTACTTTAATTGGGGAAGATTTTATTGAAAACCTGGGAGGAAGTACAACGCTTCCAAATGACATCTATTCAGTTTCAGGAAAGGTCTTTCAGGTTACGAATGCTTGTGGAAAAATTGAATTGGCTAGCTATACGGATGCTTTGGGTGTAAGCGAAACCGGGGGTGTTATTGACGAGAGAGCCATATTTCTAAAAGCACCCGGCGATGTGGAGGGTACTTCGGTAAGTATTACAAATCAGTTCCCCCAACTAAGTTGGGAAGGGGACCCAACCGTTGAGTACAGGGTAATTGTAGTAAAAGATGATGGAGAAGGAAATGCAGAATCCTTAATTGAAAATGCCAGGAGTAGTGAACCTGGAAGCGATATGCGGACTGCAAACTTATTGGAATTCGAAAATCTGGATTATTTGGTAACCGGAATTTCATTTCAATATCCAACATCAGGGGCTCAGGTATTGGAAATTGGCCAAAAATATTACTGGCAGGTTTCAACCCAAATCCAAACAGCAAATGATACTCAGGAAATTGTATCAGAAGTTTGGGAATTTACTCTGAGTTCTCCTGGAGATGAATCTGCGGCTGTTGCGGTTGAAATAGATCAGGATACATTTGAAGTGTTAGTTGCATTGATTGGAGAAGAAAACTATGCTTCACTTATTGCAGATGGGTTTTATTTTGAAGGTTTGGTGATTGATGATCAACAATATTCAGGGATTCTGGCTATTCAAAAGTTAGTTGAAATGGTACAAAAGATTGAAGATGGCGATATAATTGTGGGTTCCAATTAAAGGTATTATGGATAAAAAGACTCTTTCTGTTGTTATGAAAAGTATCTTAATAACCCTATGTCTTCTGGCAAGCGATTTAGTGAGTATTCAACAGCTTTTCGCCCAGGAAAGACCTCTTGCGATAGTGCGGCGTTTCATCCCTACCGTAGAATTGGCTTCCATTGATGAAGAAACGTTTGTACTGGATCTTACCGAAAACTTAGGAGAACAGTTATTTAGTGGAGATACTTTAACCACTAATAAAGATGGGTACGCATTAGTGATTTTTATGGATAATAGTACCGCTAAGGTAAAACCTGAATCTGCACTAATAATAACTGGAGAGGAACAGGCCGCTTCAAGGACAGCCAATCGAAGAATTCTTCTCGAAAATGGCGAAATTAAGCTGGAAGTTGAGCCCGTAGGGTCGGGAACATTTGAAGTTGCAACATCCAGGTCGCTCGCCTCGGTTAAAGGTACTGTTTTTGGTGCTACTGCCTTTGGCTATGTTTGGGTAACAGAAGGTCAGGTTGATGTTACTGCTTTAAATTCTGGCCAAACTGTTTCTTTATTTCAACAAATGTATGCCGAAGTGGATGATGCGGGAAATACTGTAGAATCGGGTACACTTACAGAAGAGGAATTACAAGATTTGGAAGAGGGATTTGATGAATTGGAAGAAGAATTAATTGAAAAAACGATCATAATTCGTTTTATGGACGCTAATGGCCAAATTCGAGAAGTTCCAATTACAATTTTCGAAAAAGGAAATTAATCCCGTACTTTCAGCTGCCAGTTCGTTCTGGCCCTATTTAAAGTAACTTTGGTTTTATGAGAAAAGGGGTTGGACTCGCGGTACTTATCCTCATGTGTACTGTGGCTTTCTCAAATAATATTACTGCTCAATACACTGTTCAGCATCAACAGCCAACAGTATTAGACCGGAATACAAGCAATCAACTTGAGTTTTTCGTGCCAGGAGTAACCGAGCTAACAACCACCGAAGCCTATCTTTTTTACCGTAATGAAGGGGATTTGGGGTATTCCCAGAAGGAAATATTTCTGTCTAATGGGGTATTTGTTGCAAATATTTCGGCAGAAGAACTAGTGGGTACAACATTTGAATATTATTTCCAATTAAGTATTGAAGGAGAAAACCAGGACTTTTTTTATCCCGATAATCTGCCCTCTGAAAACCCAATACAGGTTTCTATTGTTGACGGAACAGGAAATAGTCCAGTTCAGAGCCAAAGGAAACAGGCCACAAATATCGATTATAATATTCTTTCGCCCCAGCCGGGAAACGGGCTGGCTCCGGAAGACGTATACATTGCTGTTGCACTTTACTATGACAAGAGTGAACTGGAGCCAGGTAGTTTTAAACTATATGTAAACGAAATCGATGTAACGGCTGATGCCGATACCAGTGAATACTTTATCGCATATACAGCCAATAACCCATCCAGAGGTCTTTATACAGTCAGGCTCGATTACGTTACTGAAACAGAACCACTAGAAGTAGTTCAGTGGCAGTTTAGTGTGGTACGCCCCGGTCAGGCAAGTTCCGGGAGTTTACGACCAAATTTACTTCCAGAAGGAAGAGTTGAACTTACAGCAAGAAATCAAACCATTGCCGGAGACTTAAACAATGCCTATACAGCACGATCCTTTGTAAGTGGATCTTATGGACAGTTCAGTTATGCACTTAATGGGTTTTTAACTTCGCAGGAATCTAACCGTCTTCAACCTCAGAATAGATATGCATTGGAGCTAAATTTGGGGAAGTGGTGGAATTTTGAGGTGGGGCATGTCTATCCAAGGTTGAGTACATTCACTATTTCAGGAAGAAGAATTGAGGGTATTAATACTTCCTTGCATCTGTTGTGGGAAACGGTGAATGTACAGTTTGTATATGGAGAGTTAAACCGAAAAATTACTAACCGATATTCTACCATAGTTGCCGAAGATGTGTTCCTGGAAAGCAATCCGGATAGTGTGTTAGATAGGACCTATACTTTGAGCTATCAGGATGGCGGACGGGGAACTTTCGATAGGAAAATTATTGCCGGGCGGGTTGCCTTGGGAAATCCACGACACTTTCAAATTGGGATACAGGCCATGAAGGTAGAAGATGATACCTCCTCTATCTTCAATGTTATTGATTATCTGGATGTTTTAGCTTCTCCAACCTCTTTATTGGGCAATTTAACCTTGGATGACCAACAGCGGCTTTCAGGAGAACCAGAATTGCTACAGGTTGCCGGAGGGAGCCCCAGGCCCAAGGGAAACTTTGTGACCGGGATAGATATGTCTATGGGGTTTGATAGAAACCGGGTAAGGTTCAAAACGGAAACGGTGGCAAGTGTTCTTACTAACGACATTTACGGAGGGCCGCTCGATTCTTTAGCAGCTGCTGATTTGGGTTTTGAGGATATCGACCAAAGCGACCTGGATATCCTGGATGACATCTCCAGGCTTATCATTATAAACGAAAACGTGAACGTGCTTCCGATCAGGGTTACCGGGATTAATACTGATAGCACTGATTATGAAATCTTTTTCCCAACAGGGGTGCTTGCTTCCAATACTGAGTTATTGTTGAATTATCCGGTAAATACGTTTTCGCTAAAATACATTTGGGTAGGTCCTGAATTCAATTCATTAGCTAATTCTACTATCAGAAAAGATATTGCAGGTTTTACAGCGTTGGACCGATTCAGGCTGTTCCAGAATCAATTGTATGTTACGCTGGGGTTTGAGGCGTTAACCGATAATGTGACAAACACCAAAGAGGCAACTACAGGTACAAATACATTCCGGACAAATTTAAGTTGGTATCCTCAGGATATCAGGCTACCAAGAGTAAGTGTGGGCTTTAGGTACAGGAAAAGAGATAACGGGGTAGAACGCTTCAATTCTTTAGTTCCATCCGGATTGGAGTTAGCCGCAGTTCAGAATTTGAGAATCGTAGATGGAGATACCCTGATTACTACCACGCCACGTCTAAACACTACCCGGAATCTGGATTTCTCTATAACCCAGCAAGTGGAATTGATGGATATGATTCATGATGCAACTATTTCAGTTTCCAGTTTGAATACTGAAGATGAGGTATATGCATTTGGTGATGTGCAAAACACAGCCTTTTCATTAAATATTACTTCCCGCTTTGTTGAACTACCCTTAAGAACTCAATTTGGAATGACCTTCAACAATACAGAATCAGGAAGCGGGCAACTTGAGATAGATATTTTTGGAATGTATGCAGGGGGTTCTTATTTCTTACTTGATGGAAAACTAAATATCAACGGGCGGCTGGCCTTTACAAGTAATACCTCAACATCGAGAGTACTGGAAGTTCTTAATAACGAAGATGATTCCTTTTTAAATGACTATTATGTACTCAGTAACGAGCGAACGACAAACGATTTTGCAACGGTTGTACTTCTTGCTGGGGCCGAGTACACATTAGCCGAAAACCACTCATTGATATTTGATTCTAACTTTACGAACGTAACAGGTAGTAACTCTATCAACGATCGAGTTGTTCAGTTGAGATATATTTATCGCTTCTAGCATGGCAATTAAAAACCGAAGCAAGAAGAATTGGTGGGTGTACCTGCTTATCACCTTTGGTACATTTATTCTTTCTTTATTTTTGTCCCTAACTGAGTTTGTTCAAAAAATTGAGTATTCAATACGAGATCAGTTTTTTGAAATCAGGGGCCCTCTTTCAGTAGAAAACTCGCCCGTGGTATTGGTTGCAATTAGTGAGCAGGCAGATTCTGAAATTCCCCAAAAATGGCCCTGGCCAACAAGCATTCATGCCAGGCTGGTTGAAAACCTAAACAAAGCCGAAGCTAAAGCAATTGTATTTGATGTACTTTTTACTCAAGGGGATGAATTTAACCCGGTTAATGACACACTCTTTGCAAACACCTTGAAAGAATATGGAAACGTGGTTCTTGCAGGAGACGTTGAGCGATCAAATACCGGAAATGCGGATCAATCTATCCCAATATTTCCCCTTAACATTCTGCGAGACAGTAACCCTAACAATTTTGGGTTTGTGAAAACCATACCAGATCTCGATGGTTTCGTTCGGTCATACACATTTGGGACAAAGTATTTAGAGAATGATTACTATATGCTTGGTATTGAAGCTCTGAGATTGTATTCCGGGCTCGAATATTCAGAAATAGACAGGCTGGGAGTAAACCTGGATGATAACTATTTCACCTTAGGAGACTATAGCATATTGAGGGAAGGAGATAATAGATTCATCATAAACTATTATGGCCCTGAAAACATGTTTCCGGTTATTTCCTACGAGGAAGTAATTGACGACCCTGACTATACCACGGTGATGGAAGCAGAGGCTTTTGAAATTAATTCCTTCGCGGATCCTGATTTTGAGATGGGGCTACTTTACGACGAAGTTTTTAAAGATAAAATTGTGATCATCGGCTCAACGATGCCCGTGTTGCAGGATTTTCATGCTACACCATTCACAACAGCGGATTTACCTAGGCCAGGTTTTGAGATTCATGCTCATGCAATCCAAACGATTTTGGACGGAAATTACATCAGGGAACAAGGTGGTTTCTTTCGCTTAGTTTTGATGATAGTTCTTGCATTTGTAATCGTTTTCTTTAACCGAACATTTGGTGCGAGTTGGGGTTTTGCAGCAATGGTTATTTCAATGGGATTGTATTATTTCATTGCACTTCAATTTTTTCTCCAGCTTCAGGTATTTGTAAATGTTTCCAGCCAGATCATGATCATTTTCTTTGGCCAGGTAGGCACGGTAGGTTATGAATATGTAAACGAAGAACGCGAAAAGCGACGAATTAAAGGAATGTTCTCTTCGTACGTATCCCCAACACTGGTAGATCAGATGATTGAATCCGGAGAGGAACCTAAACTGGGAGGAGACGATACCTATATGACCGCCTTTTTTAGTGATATCGTGTCCTTTTCAACAGTTTCAGAGCGATTGGAACCTAAGCAGTT
>JAKSCW010000315.1 GCA_022360375.1 Balneolales bacterium | reverse complement strand
CGCCCACCATATCCAAAGCATATCAATGGGCAAGGTGGCCGCCCATCTTTCCACCTTGGCCAATCAGAGGTGGCAGTTCCACTCAACGATCCTTGGAAGTTTGTGTCCAAGGCATTGCTCTGATAGGCCATGTCCGATGTGCTCTGCACAAACAGTCCAAGCAGAACAGAATGGTGAGTGGACTGATGCTTTTTCAGGATGCCACAAGTTTGAATGCACCTTCCCATGGTTGTCCAGCAGCTTCATCCTTTGTTTTCACATAGTCGACGATTTTTTCATTTAGCTCCTCTGCATTTACTCCCGGAATAAGTTTAGCGATGGTTCTGGGGCCATTATTACCCCATTCGTTAGCCCATGGGCTTTCTTCCAGCCAATCATCGTATCTCAATAAACAATCAAACTGGAAACTGGAGTAGCTGGGCATATTCCTGTACACACCGGTAACGGTAAGTTCCTGGTTGTTATCGATGGTGATACCCTGGCCAACCGGGTTCTCATTCCCAAAGTATTTCTCTGCCATGTATTCTGATAGAACAATGGTATTAGGACTGGTTAATAATTCATCTCTGTCGCCGTATATCAACTCAATATCCAGTATATGGAAGAAGTCGTTTTCTACGTAAAGCCCGTCTTCCCGGAATGTTTGATCATCTCTCGAAAACAAGTAAGTATTATTCCAGGTATAGTTAGACGCATACTCGAATTCCGGAAATTCTTCTTTAATGTTTCGCGCAAGAATACCAGGAGTGGAAAGTGTAGTCATTACTTCATCTGAGTAGCTTTGGTGTTCCATCACCTGGTAAATCTGGTCAATATCTTTATGGTATTGATCCATATTCATTTCATCGAGCACCCAAAGAACAATGAGGAAGCTGCAGGTTAATCCAATGGATAACCCGATAAGATTTATAAAGAACGAACTTTTGTGTTTGCGGAATCCCCGAAAGGCCGTTTTCAGATAATTTTTAAGCATGGTCTCCAGTAGTTAAGTGAACTGGAGGTACCACGAATGCTTTCGTAACAAGTTACATATTTGTTAAACTTAATCGCTTTTCAGGGTATCCACAGGATTCATTAAGGCAGCCTTCATTGATTGATAACTAACGGCGATAATGGCTACTGAAATAGCAATTACCCCTACAAAGAAGAATACCCCGAAATTAATCTCAATTCGATCGGCAAAGTTTTGGAGCCATTGATTCATAAAATAAACGGCGAAAGGAACAGAAATAAGAAAACCAATCAAGACCAGTTTCAAAAAATCTTTCGACAGTAAACTCAGGATATCAATTTCGGTAGCACCCAATACCTTGCGAATACCCAGTTCTTTTAAGCGTTGTTCTGTGCTGTACGATGCAAGCCCGAATAATCCCAGGCATGCAATGGCAATAGCAATAACCGCAAAGGCATTAAAGACTAAACTGAGTTGCTCTTCTGCCCGATACATTGCATCAAACGTATCATCCAGGAACATATATTCAAAAGGACGTTCAGGATTAAAAACGCTCCATTTTTCTTCTACCTCGGCAAGTGAAGCCCGTACATTATCTGAAGTGAACCGGATAGCGAGGTAATCATGGTAGTAAGTTTCTGAAAAAATATGGATCAGGATAGGATCAACATCATTATGGAGCGAATGATACTGGAAATCCTGTACCATCCCGATAACAGCAGCCTTTTTTTCGATTAGTTGGCCTGTGTAAAAACGAAGGGTTAGCTCATTACCAACGGGGTCATCTTCCCATCCTAACAATTGCGCCGCTGTTTCATTAATAATAAAAGCCTCGGCTTCATCGGTTCCGTAGGCTTCCGAAAAATCCCTTCCTTCAAGTATGTTAAGTTGCAGGGTACTCACAAAAGAATGGTCTCCGGTAATGGTCATTACTGTCAAAGTATCTTCTTTTCGGTCTTCGGGTACTATCCCAAAGTCATGGATACCACTGCTGATTCCAGGAACTCCTGATACTGCTGATGCAGATTCAATGCCAGGTATTCTAAGGATTTCTTCCTTTAAGGATTGTACCTGGAACTGATCTTCTGTTTCCCTGACCGGGATAATTGCTACCTGCTCTTTATTAAATCCAAGACGCTCGTTCTGCAGGTAATCAAGCTGTTTGGTAACAATGAAGGTGCCAAAAATGAGCCCGGTTGAAATGAAAAACTGGAATACCACCAAACCCTTTCTAAAAAAAGACGCAGAAATTCCTTCCTTCATATTCGCATCTTTCAATACCTGGATAGGTTTAAAGGCAGATAGGTAAAACGCGGGGTAACTTCCTGCAATTAAGCCAACACCCAGGATTATGGCTACTATAATTCCAACCAGGTTCAAAGTTGGTATAGAAGCCATGGTTAGTGTTTTCCCCGATATTTCATTGAAATACGGGAGGACTATTTCTGTAAACAGAATGGCTAATGCCATACTAATGGATGTGATAATCATGGCTTCGCCCAGAAACTGCCATACAAGTTGACCTCGTTGTGCTCCTTATGTTTTTCGCATGCCAACTTCTCTCGATCGTTTCATAGAACGGGCAGTGGCTAAATTCATAAAATTGATGCACGCAATAATCAGGATGAATAATCCTATTGCAGAAAAAAGATAGACATAGGTGATATCTGAGGTGGTAGAAAGCTCGTTTTGATAATTCGAGAAAAGATGAATTTCAGAAATGGGCTGAAGATCGAGGTTCCGGTATTCAGCTTCCCAGGGGATATATTTTTCATAAAAACTGCCAAATCCGGCTTTCAAATCTTCCTTCGATTCATTCGAAGTAAGCTCAATGTACGTGTACATCGGCGGATGGTACCATACATTATATTCCCAGGAGCGTGTGGTTTTCAGGCTTTCATAAGACAGCACATATTCGAACTGAATATGAGAGTTGGAAGGTGGGTTTTCAGCAACCCCGGTTATCTCAAAATCAAAGGTACCTCTTGTACCTTTAAATGAAAGAGTCTTTCCGATTGGATTCTCATTACCGAAAAATTTATCTGCGATGCTTTCAGTAATTACCATAGTTAATGGTTTCGTGAGTACGGCTTCAGGGCTCCCATTAGCCAGTGTGAACGAAAACATCTGGAAGAATCCCGAGTCAGCATAGATAATATTTTCTTCTTGAAATTTTTGATTTCCGGGACCAATAATTAATCCGTTTGTTGGATATACATGCGTTGTGTGTTCAATGGAAGGAAACTCTGCCTGTAAAGCAGCCGGTAGCGCTGAAAATGTACTTGCGTACCAGGTTTCCTGACCATTTGAAGTATAACTTTCTACAACCCGGTATAACCGATCGCCATTTTCGTGGAATCTGTCATAAGAAAGCTCCTCTACTACATAAAGCCCGATAAGCAAACTCACGGTTAAACCAATAGCTAAACCGGTAATATTGATGATTGAATAAGATTTATTCTTGAGGAGATTTCGGAGCGCGATTTTCAAGTAATTTTTTAACATGAGATTATT
>JAKSCW010000031.1 GCA_022360375.1 Balneolales bacterium | reverse complement strand
TTTTCTTTTTTTTTTTTTTTTTGGATTCGAAATGGGTCAATAACTACGAGTAAGAGTTCGGTTGTTTCATCTGTATATGTAGTGTTAGCAACAGTTTCTACATCATTACTGAGATAACAATTAATGAAACCTGATTCACCAAAAGAATCGGGAATAAAGTTACCCGTCTGGGTTACTGATTTCCAACTATCGGGTTCAATGAGACAGAAATAAAGATCGTTTTCCAAATGTTCTAAGTATTATAGGCTAAATGAATGATGGCGTCACCCTTATGTACAATAGGATTATTGTTTTGGCCAATTATGACTCCATCGACGGAAGATAGCATTTTTGTAACCTTCCCCCCAAAAGGATCGGCTATAGTTCCTATACATCGCAGTTTTTTCCTGTTCAGGAGATTCTGTAATCATGTCCAGATAATGCATCAACCTCAAAGTTGCGTTTATCGCTTCATTAATCCCCCTTTCGCCAAATCTAAGGCTCTCTCCTGCTTCATACACCAGGATCGGAGTTCCTTTTTTATGGGCAGCTTCGCGAGATGACAGCGAACACTTGAGCTAAATACACCTGTATCAATGTTAGCTTCTATGCCCTCAATATTCCACTCGGGTAGATTCACTCGCTCTACCCTTCCAGTATATAATGTTTGCTTAGCCATTTTGAAGCGCTAGAATATCCACATTTATTTTTTACACCTCCTAATTAAATTTCTAAACACACACATAGTTATTAATTATTTTTACCGGCTAAACAAAGATAAAGTATGATTGTAGAACCAACACTGATTATTGATGAAGTAAAAGCAAAATCGAATATCAAAAAAATGGTCATGAAGGCACAAAAAAATGGTTGTGAATTCAGGCCACATTTTAAAACACATCAGTCGTATGCAATCGGGGATTGGTTTAGAAATGAAGGTGTTCAGGGAATAACGGTTTCTTCGTTAAAAATGGCTGAATACTTTTCGAAGAAAGGCTGGGAAAGTATCACAGTGGCTTTCCCGGTAAATACGTTAGATAAAGAACGGATTAAACGATTAACTGAAAATATCGACCTGCGGGTACTGGTAAATAACGGAACAGCGCTAAATGAATTAGACAGGTTTTTGAATCATCCAATTGGAATCTATATTGAGCTGGATCCTGGCTATGGAAGAACAGGTATTCCTTTTAACGACATTGAGAAAATCAGAACGATAAAAGTGTCTGTCGATTCGAATCCTAAGTTCAGATTTGAAGGTTTTTATACTCATACAGGGCACTCTTATAAATGCCGTTCAAAAGAAGAGATTCTTGATCTTATAACCCCCGTCTTAGAAAAACTGGAAAAAATAAACTCCGAATTCAATTCAGGCATTTGTTTCGGGGATACCCCCTCGTGTTCTGTGTTAGAAAGCTTTGGAGTCATAAATCAGGTTAGCCCGGGTAATTTTGTGTTTTATGATTGGACCCAGTACACTATTGGTTCTTGCTCAATCAACGAAATTGCTATTGCTATGCAATGCCCCGTGGTGGCTAAGTTTGAAACCAGAAATGAGTTATTAATACATGGAGGAGCCGTTCACTTTTCTAAGGATTTCCTGTTTAATGACGAAAAAGTTCCTTATTACGGTGTTTTGGCAGAAACAAAAGATGATGGATGGGGCAATCAAATACATGGTGCAGTTTTGAAATCAGTTTCCCAGGAACACGGAATTGTTTCTTACCCTAATGAACTGATGGATACCATTAACCCAGGAGATATAGTTACAATTTTGCCCATACATTCCTGTTTAACAGCCGATAGCATGGCAAAATATCAAACTGTGAATGGGCAAATACTCGACCATATGAATAAGCATATTTTCGACTAAAAAAGGACTTGCAGTCCCACTGAATTTCCAAAATCGCCGAGGAGTCGCCGGCTGAATTCAACATATATAAACCCAAAAATTTTAAACGCTGCGATGCCAATTTCAGCCTGGGTTTCAGCATTTGTAGTAGGTAGTAAAGGTTGCAGTCCGGGAGTTTCGTCAAGTATTCCATACGTAAGGAATGTGGCTAAGTGAATCCCGCTTTTTTGGATAAAACCGATAGGTGCCTTCCTGGTTATTGAACTTCCAAATTTGTACTTCACCTTTAACAAGGAAACACGATACCCTACTGGCTCTTTAAATGAAACGGTATTGAATGGCCGTTCACGAACATAATCGTCCATCACAAAGCCATTATAGCTAAACATGCGTTGCCCGGGAGTACCGGAATCTGAAGCTCCGATGATCAGGTCTGACTGGATAAAATGTGAACTAAAAACAGGAACGTTAAACTTAAGTCCAACGCGGTATCTGTTGTATCCAAAATTGCTTCCCCACTCGGAAATCCCTTTTTCAAGTTTTGCATCAACTAACCAACCAAAATCGCGAATGTTATAATCCCTGAGAAATTGGGTCCGCAAATACTTCCTGGTATCATGATGAAGGTGTATAGAAACCCCTTTCAGCCTGCCATTTACTGCAGGGTAAACCGGATGATTATTTGGAGCAAGATTAGCATCCAACTCGTTTCCAAATACATTGTAGTTAGTATTTGTTTCTAATGAAGTATGTTCTTCATTCAAATACTGAATTCTTAAAAAGGACTCAATATCAAACCGATAACGTACCCCTGCTGAAAGTCCTGTTCTCCTGAAATAGTTATTTTCAGGATCCCCCGCAAAAAGTGCTGCCATGGTATGCCTGAATTCAAAAAAATCTAAAGGAGTACGGTTGTATTCATAGTCCTGATACTGCTGAATTATGTCATTCTGGTAGACTACATCAGGAGCAAACGCAGTTCCGGGTATAAAATATAATCCTTGTAACCAGTAGGTGAACTCTTCGCTTGAAACACCATAATTACCTGCTATTCGAAAGTCATAGTTTGGGTGAACCGGAGTTCTTAACCCAAGCCCGAATGTATGCCCTTCTACCCTGTTATAGTGGTAAATGTCACTGATGTTCGTTAGGTAGAATCTTTCCAGTTGATACGGGAGCCGAAAAAATCGGCTCATTATCGACATTCCCAATCGTAACGATCTGTTGTTTTCATTGTATTCCTGGGCTTTATCTAAATAGATAAAATTCTCATTTTCATCTCTTACGGAAAGGCTGTCCCAGAATACTTTTTTTCTTTTGTGGGCATCAGGTTGAACAACAGATGTATTTAAATCGAGGTCTTCAGGATTGAGGTTTCTGGGGTTTATCCTGTGGTTATCCCACGTCCATTCATCCTTATAAGTAATTGGGCGCGAAGCTCCTATAAATTCCAGTTTAGCGGATAATTTCGTCTGTCCAGGTAGCCAAAATTCATCAATTTGTTGATAGGTTTGTTCATATCGCAAATCGTAAATACTAAACAAACCTGAATTGGTTGACGCATAATCATTCAGGGTGACGTCTATTCCTAAAATGGTAGAACTGACCTGGTTGTACCAAATCGAACCAATGAACAGGGGTCGATTACTTACTTTTGGGTTAACTATAATTTTCGAGGTCCCTT
The DNA here is from genome assembly GCA_022360375.1 of Balneolales bacterium. Taxonomy (GTDB): domain Bacteria; phylum Bacteroidota; class Rhodothermia; order Balneolales; family Balneolaceae; genus HXMU1420-13. The sequence continues at coordinate 713 of JAKSCW010000031.1, read as the reverse complement.
CAGGCCACCCATCTCCTGCTTCTTCTTCGGATAAATAGTAAAATCTTCCCGCTCTTTTCGATATTGGACCTATTACTGTTATATCCTCAGAAAGAATACTTATCGGAACCAGTTCCTGGTTCAGATTTAAAGGAGGACCTCCTGTTGAGAAGAAATCGTATTCACTAAAGAAATTTTTGCTGTTTCGGTTCGCAATGGTAGTCTCAGAAAAGCGCTCCGGGTTCATGATGTGCCGGATTTTTGATACTCTTTCCGAAAAAGCCATTGGGGATAAATTGAGCCGGAGCGTATCATATTCTTCAGTGGTTCCAAGAATGGCTAATTTGTAAATGTCTGCTTCGTAAGAAACTAACCCTTTGTTCTGGCGATCCCTGAATACCGCCAATTCCTGAACGATTCTTGTAACCCGATCTGCACTCACCACAATTTCATCTAAAAAAAGGTGGTCTTCTTTTAAGTATACATCAATAGTTAAGACCTCATCGGGCTCCAGAAAAAACGTAATGAGTGTGTCTTTATATCCAATTGATGAAAAACGAATGGAGTGTTCACCGGGTGAAAGATTCAGCTGATAAGCACCCAAATCATTAGAACTGGTACCTATTGTAGTGCCCGTCTTAACAATGTTTACTAATGGAATTGTTTCTCCGTTGTTTTCATCAAAAACAACCCCTTTAAGCAGTGCTTCTTGCGCAAAAGAAAACGATGAACTT
>JAKSCW010000065.1 GCA_022360375.1 Balneolales bacterium | reverse complement strand
CTGGTTTGAAATTCCAGCCACCAATATCGATCGGGCAAAAAAATTCTATGAGGAAATCTTCCAGGTAGAACTTGTTTTCATGGATATGGGAGATGATTTCAAAATGGCTGTTTTCCCCGGAGATCAGGAATCCGTATCTGGTGCTGTGATTTATAACAATGCCTGGTACACACCCAGTAAAACGGACGGACCGTTGGTTTATTTAAACGGAAATCCGGATCTCAAAACCATCGAGAACCGAATTGAAGCAGCAGGAGGGAAAGTTTCGATTTCAAAGCGCCAGATTTCTCCTGATCATGGATATATGGCGGTATTCATAGATTCTGAAGGAAACCGGGTGGCATTACATTCAAACAATTAACAGCTGCAACAACATTTTTCTCTTACCGTAGTTCTTCCAGCAAACAAATCAGGTGTTATGAGGTACAAGCTATTATTACTTTTCCTTGGGATATTTTCTGCAACTGCTTTAGGGCAATCGCTTGATCCGGGCGTAGAGCTTTTTGAAAAAGGTGAACAAGATCAGGCACACTCTTTCTTCCAGGAGTATATCAAAGACAACCCTGATGAGCCGGAGGCATATTTCTACATCGGGAGGATTTACTTCGATAAAGAAGACTATGGTGAAGCCGTAAAATGGATCGAAAAGGCCGTAGACAGAAAAGAAGGAGATTCGAAATACCATATGTGGCTTGGACATGGATTTGGACGAAGAGCCCAAAATGCCTCTGTTTTGAAGCAGGCAAATCTTGCCAAGAATAGCAGAAAGAATTATGAAAAAGCCATTGAATTGGATCCTACAAATATCGAAGCCCGCGAAAGTGCCATGGAGTACTATCTTCAGGCGCCGGGATTTCTTGGAGGAGGAAGAGACAAAGCCGAAAAACAGGCTCTCAAGCTTGAAGAGCTGGATGTGGATGCTGGAATACGAGCGTGGGGTAGAGTTTACACGTATTATGATGAAGTGGATTTAGCTGAATTCCATTATGAGACGGCAATACAAAACCACCCCGGTAGCATGGTTGCTTATTACTCATTGTTCGCCTTTTACTTTAATGAGCAACGTTATGAAGAAGCAATAACTATTGGCAGGCAACAACTTGAGATTAATGATACTACAGCGACAATCTATTACAATCTGGGAAATGCACTTTCCAGAAATGACCAATTTGACGAAGCCTTAAACCAATACCAGATCAGTTTAGAACTGGATTCAACGTTTTATAATAACTGGTACCAGATAGGAAGATTAGCGGCTTTATCCGGTAACCATCTCGAAATGGGAAAAGGCTATCTCGAACAGTATATAGCCCTGGACGAGATGCTTAGTGACAACACGCTTGCATGGGCTTATTACCGGTTAGGTTCCATTGAACAACATCTTGAAAAAGAAGAAGAAGCAAAAAAGGCATATCAAAAAGCGCTCGAGTTCGATAAAGATCACGAACAGGCAAAAACCGCTTTGGCAAACCTGAATTAACCCAGCAAGGTTACTTTTTGGGTGCGGCTGAATTTCGATTCAATAAGGGCTGCATGGTATGCCGCACCTACAATACCAGCGTCATTCTGGAATTCAGCAGGCTTAAAACGAGTACTCAGTTTAATATAGGGAACCGTTTTTTCTGCTTTTTTACTTAACTGGCCACCAAGAATAAACATTTCAGGATGGAATAGCTTTTCGTAGTGTTCTAATACAAATTGAAGACGCTTAGCCCAGGTTTTCTTTTGGATTCCTTCTTCTTTTCTTGCTTTGTTAGAAGCCCTTTCTTCAACGGTAATGCCTTTAATTTCGATTAATCCAAGTTCTGTATTGGGAACTAACATTCCATTCACAAAAATGGAAGAGCCAATACCTGTGCCAATCGTCAAAACGATGATGGTGCCGGATACTCCTTTTCCAACTCCAAAAGTAATCTCCGCAAGCCCCGTTGCATCTGAATCATTAATCACACTTACCTTGCACCCTGTTATTTCAGAGAAAAGATGTTCGGCATCAGCATCAATCCAGGCTTCGTGTACCCGGTCTGCAGAAAGTATTCTGCCCTTCCGTGTGGCAGCAGGAAATGCACAGCCAACAGGGCCATTCCAGTCAAATTTTTTGACCACTTTGTGGAGTTTGGAGATAAGTTTATGAGGGCGAGTATCCTCTATCTTATCTGTACTCTTCTTTTCGGAAATAATCTCGCCCTTTTTGGTATCTACGATAGCTCCCTTTATACCATAGCTACCTATATCAATGCCTAGTACTTCCACGAAACAGGTTCAGTTAACAATTTCTTAACATCCGTTCAAACTTAAGAAATGTCAATTAGAATGCAATATTAAAATTGAAACTTTTTACACCTCTACCAATACCCAACCCTCATTGTCTATCAGGTTTTTGGGATTTATGTTTTCTGTTTAGATAGCATAACATTAAAAGTATATACAAAAAACAGAACCCCATTAATCCAACAATCTATAAGCTTCAAATTAACCTAATACAAAATAGTGCATTACTTGTAACAAAATAGAAGTACCCCATCTTGATAATAGGAAAGTTCCTATCAAACAATTCCTTTCTCTTAAACCAAGGAACATACATAATAAATCACTCATGATTCCAGAGATAGGTAAACGAAAAAGATCTAGTCTCCTTATAAGTAATAAATCTCAGTACAAATGGCCTGATCAAATTAAAGAAGAGATGTATCTGGCAGGTAAATAGATACAATAATTAAAACGAAAAAGGGAAAACTATGAAAGTACATTTACTACTACTAGCTTTTATGATATCCATAAACAACCTTTACGGGCAATCGCCATATCTACTATTTCAGCCAATCGATAGTTCCGATAAGGTGCTTAATGCGAAGGAAGTCAATCGTTTCCAAAGCTTGGAAAATGAACATGTAATAGAAAAAACACTAATTGATATATCTGGGTTGAATAACGTTATCAATTTAACTAGCGCTGCAGTCCTATTAAATGGCAATCAATATGATGTCAAAAAAATGAATCTCTCTCAAAGCCAAAACACCGATTTTAAGTACCGGGCCACTTTTTTAGACGAAATTGGTGAAATCTATTTATACAGAACAAATGGGTATTTATATGGAAATGTGCATTTAGATAGTCTAAGCTATCAAATTGAACCTATCAACGACAGATATGCAGTACTTTTGCGACGAGACTATTCAAATGACCGGTGTGAAATTGAAATAAAAGACGAGGTGTTTAACCGTTTAGATAGTGGATTAAGCAGATCAAAGACCCTGTTCTCTACTAGTACTGTTATTGATGTAATGGTACTTTTTTCGAATCAGGCAG
>JAKSCW010000079.1 GCA_022360375.1 Balneolales bacterium | reverse complement strand
TTTGGTAGCTACCGCAAACTCCACAATCGACTTTATAGCTCCGAGTCGAAGGGATATCATAAAGTTGAATATTTTGGTCATTACAAACCGGACATGCCATACTGAAATAAAACTAATTATTTCAATAATGTATTAATTAAAACTCCTGAATCAACCCTTTAACCAATTTTGCAAACACATCTTTTTTTGCATCGGCGGCATCTTTCACTTCAGAATGATCGAGTTTTTGATCTGTAATTCCGGCTGCGGCATTTGTAATCAGAGAAATGGCACCAACTTTAATTCCTAACCGGAAGGCTTCCAGGATTTCCGGCGCGGTACTCATTCCTACCGCATCCCCACCCAGATAGCGAAAGGCATGTATTTCTGCTTTAGTTTCATAATTTGGGCCGGTAACGTATAAATAGGTTCCTGTTTTAGTAGGAACCTGAAGCTGGTTGGCGATCTCTTGTACTTTTACTGCACTCTGCTCCAATTCAACCAGTTTTGCGTTCTCTTTTTTGAATGGGAGATCAATGTGAGGATACATGATGTTCCTGATAATCATCAGGTCTCCCACTTGAAATGTAAGATTGATTCCTCCGGCTGCATTTGAAATGATCAGTTTTTCAATATTGAAGGATTTGGAAAGCTGAACCGGAATTATGGTTTTATCAAAGGAATGGCCTTCGTAGAAATGAAAGCGTCCTGAAAATGCCAGTACATTTTTACCCGTTACTTCACCAAACAAAAGTGATCCGGAATGCCCGGTAACAGTAGACTGTGGAAAACCCGGAATTTCAGAATAGGGGATGGTTCTCTTATTCTGTATATGTTCTTCAAAACTCCCAAGTCCTGAACCCAAAATGATGGCTGCATCAATGTTTGATGGAAATCCTCTTTCTACCAGGAAAGTATGGATATTCGAGATATACTCAGGAAGGGACATAAAACTCTACAGGTTCGGTAAGGTACCCGGTTTTATCGTCATATCCGGTGAGGGCAACAATGGGATGAAAATCATCATGGTATCCTAAAACGGTAAATCCATGTTCAAATGCATACTTTGCTAATCGCTCGCGCTGACGTTGACTTTCTTCCGGGTTAAAATCGTATTTGGCAGCAAATTTTCGGTTAATCTGATTCCGCGTTGCAATTACATCTCCTGCCTGCATGAATTTATGTTCACCATCATCAAATAACAAAACCAGATGATGTTCGGTATGTCCTCCAATAGTTTCTACCCGAATTTCAGGATACGGTTGATCCGAGTCTTCGAGAAAATGGAGATTAGCTTTGGCATCTAAAAAAGCAAGAAATTCGGTTTTTTCCTCATCATAGTATGTATCCTTTGCTACCGCTGAGTTCCAATCTTTTTTGGAAGTCCAGACTTTTGCTCCGGGAAAGGTAAGTTCCCAATAACCATGCGTTTTATGGGCTAACCCTCCAATATGATCGTAATGAAGATGACTTAGAAAAACATCGGTAATCTCGTAATCGTGAAGATCGTGATCCTCCAAATGCTGCCGTATAATATGAGGTCCGGTATCCTCTCCAAATTCTCCAATCCCACAATCAAAAAGAATATTTTTGGAAGGTGTTTTTATGAGAAATGGATTCAGAGAGATTTTTAAAGAAGCACGAAAAGGCCGTCCATCTCTGGGGATTCGGATAAATTTGTTGTCGAAGCCAACGGAAAAAGTGCCTTCGTATAATGCCGCTACGTATGTATCAGGGTAAATCAATCTAGTCTGTTTCTTCTTCGTCGAATTTCTCGTACGCGTTGATGATATCTTTTACTAACCGATGTCTTACAACATCCTCGTCTTTTAGATAAACAAAATCTATGCCATCTACTTCCTTTAGAATATTTTGGATGGAAATCAATCCGGATTGCTGCCTGCGTGGTAAATCTGTTTGAGTGATATCACCAGTGATGATTGCCCGGCTATTAAACCCAATCCTGGTTAAAAGCATTTTCATTTGGGTATTGGTGGCGTTTTGAGCTTCATCCAATATTACAAAGGCATTATTAAGGGTTCGGCCACGCATATACGCCAGGGGGGCTATTTCAATTACATTCTTCTGGAGGTGGAGGTTCAGTTTATCCTGATCGATCATATCTTCCAGTGCATCATACAACGGGCGTAAATATGGGTCAATCTTTTCTTTTAAGTCACCAGGAAGAAAGCCGAGATTTTCTCCTGCTTCAACGGCGGGGCGGGCTAAGATAATTTTTTGTACCCGGCGTTCTTTTAGCGCTTTTACAGCAAGCGCCACAGAGGTATAGGTTTTACCGGTTCCGGCCGGGCCAATTGCAAAAACAATGTCGTGACTGGCAGAGGCCCGGTAAAGTCTTTTTTGTCCTGGGGTTTTTGCGAGTACAGCCTGGCCTTTATGGGTATAGAGAATGAGTTCTCCATCTCCAATATCTACAGTTTCAGGCACTTTCGTGGCAAATTGACCATTCTTTAGAGTAATGAGTGTGTTTACATCTTCTTTCGTAACCCGGTTTTTCCGGGATGCAATCTCAATCATTCCTGAAATCACTTCTCTTAAAACGGCAATCTCTTCGGATGGGCCTGTAATCTTTACACGTTCACCCCGTGCATTTAATTTCGAATCCGGGAAGGCTTGATCCAAAATCCTGATGTGTTCATCATGAAGGCCAAACAATATGATTGGATCAACACCTTCTAATTGAACAATTTGTTCCAATAATGCTCTGGTATCTTCTATGGTGGTGAGATTAAATTGAGAATTATCTGTAAAGATAAGACAAAAACAGGGATTATTTACCCATTCGTTCAATCAGTTCCAGAACCCGGGTAGTAATATTATCTGCTTTGAACACGCTACTTCCTGCGACAAGTACATCTGCACCGTGTTCGGCATTCTTCTTAATGTTATTCAAGTTAACTCCCCCGTCAATCTGGATTAAGAAATTATGTTCCCCTGATTCACGAAGATCCACCAATTCCCGGATACGTTCATACGTATTCTCGATAAACGACTGCCCTCCAAATCCTGGGTTTACACTCATTAAAACAACCATATCCACATCAGAAAGAATAGGTTCAATGGTGTACAATGAAGTTGCAGGATTTATAGCTACCCCTGCCATTACTCCATATTTTTTTATGTTTTGAACGCTTCTGTGAAGATGGTGGCAGGTTTCAATATGTACACTGATTAAATCAGAACCGGCATCAACAAATTGCAAAATGTATTTGTCTGGTTCTTCAATCATGAGGTGTACATCAATGAAAGCTTCGCCAGAGATTTTGCTAACCTGATTTACTATTCCCGGCCCAAAGCTGATATTTGGAACAAAATGTCCATCCATGATGTCGCAGTGAATCCACTTAGTTCCACCTTCAATTGCTTCAGAGATATCCTTTTCCAGGTTTGTGAAGTCGGCGGCCAGAATGGAGGGGGCCAGAATAGGTAAGTTAAAATCCATGTATTTGTAAACTCCGTTGTATCCTTTACACGGAAATTAGTTATTTCCGGTGGAATCTGCTGATACAATTCCAACTTCACTTTCTTCAATAAGCTCAAAACGCTCTGAGATTACTAACGTGAGAGATTCACCTTCTACGAGGGACGTTACCTTAGGAGTAAAATCAAGAACAACGTTTGGTGCGATATCCTTTATAGGTTGAAATCGAATCTCACCAACTCTCAGCCCGGCTTCCCGGATTTTAAGCTGTGCGTCGGGTAATCGTAAACCAATGATTTCGGGAATTTCTACAATTTTGTCTCCAAGCCCGTCACTAACTACCAAATCTACGGTAGTGCCTTTTTCAACAGTAACACCTTCGTCAACAGATTGCCTTAAAACAGCATTTTTAAAACGGGAAGATTCATAACTGATTGATCCTACTTCTAATCCGTAGTTTTGGAGTTGAATCTGGGCATTTCGAAGTGACAGGTTTACCACATTGGGTACAATAACCTGGGGTTTTACTGCGGCATTTACGGTTAAATATACTTTTCGATTCGGTTTCACGATGGTAGCTGCGCCCGGGGCCTGATCGATTACATAGTTTGCTGGAAATGCTGAATTGGCTCTTCGGTCTGCCACTTCGAAGCGAAGCCCGTAACGGGTTAATAACTCTTCCGCTTCAAGCAGAGAAATTCTGGTAACATCGGGTACGGTTACTCCTTCGTTATAGTTGGTATACTCTGGCATAATGAATTTATCAAGAGCATAGAGTAATACTGCTCCAAATGCGATGAGGGAAAAAGTGATAATGTAAAGATACTTGTTGGTGAACAACGCTTTTAGCATGCTCAATAATACGGGTTGCTTGGGGTTGTTAAAAGTGCCAGCTAACAGAAACTGAATTGGTATAACTCATCATATTGGCTTGTGCCTGTATTCTGCTATTTTTGAGTTTTACAGTAAAATATGCATCAAAAGCAGAAACTACGTGGTTTACCATTAACAACATGAGGATGTTCCCTGCATTTCTATAATTTTGATTGAATTCCTGTGCACGGTCCCGCCCCTCAATAAAATCAGCAGTGATCATACTGGAATTCCAGGTATACTGGTAAACATGCCCTGCTCCTTCACTCAGTCGATTCTCATGAAAATCCTGCCAGCCAGGTTGGAATTGATAGTATTTGCTCATTAATTCATAATATTGTTGAGAGCCATAATTCTGAACCACATGTGAAAAAGTGCTTCCTAACCTGCCGTTTGAAAAGAAAAAAGGAGTTCGCTCTTCAATTCCACGTAACGTATTTAAATCCACTTTCCTCCAATCATCGGTGGTATTGCCGAAGTTGGGGGTTTGATCATTGGCTGCAAGCTGATTTAATTGATTTGCCAGTAGTTCATATCCATTGTCTATGCCATTTGCTTCGGAATAGTCTACAAGCCACTGTGCATATGCAAGTACGCTCCATTTTTGATTTCCGTATGCCTCATAGGCTTCCTCATTTTCTTTAGCCAGGTTGTTTTGGTTGAAGTAGTAGGCAATACTTACAACTTCGACAGCAAAATAAACGGCAGCACGGCCCCATTTTCCATTCATTGCCTGTCCTGATCCTGGCAATACTCCTGAGGCTAACATGGCGATACCCGGGCTATTTTTTGGAGCTTCGATAAATGGGTTTCTGTTGATCCTGTTTTCCAGGTTAAAATTTTGGGGCAAAAAACTGGTCTCTAATGTACCCGAAGATTGCATTTCCTGAGCTGCAGAAATTCCAGTTTGCGACCATTGCTTCACTGGCTGTGCGAAAGACGAAAAGGAAGCAAAACAAATAAAAACAATTAGCCCAAATATTTTCATAGTAGCTCAAAATCAAAGGTTAGACCAAAATGAAAAAGAAATTCCCGCCCATAAGTAACATTGTTGCTGCTAGTACCGGTAACGAATTCTTCGGGCAGAGTTACAGAAAACTTATTAAATCCATAAGTGGTACTTACAAAAAACTTGAGGGGAAATAGATAATACCCATTGGTAGCTAGGCGAAGTTCCGCTCCTATACCTGTTTTAAGGTTATTTCCGGTTCCCAGGCGGTTTGCAGTTTCGGTATCTGTACTATTCCCAAGAAACCAGCCATTTCCTGCTTCAAAGAAGAAGCGTGCGTATACTTTGTCAAGCGTATATGGCCCGGCCTGTTTGTTTATGTTTTTATAAATAGGGGCGAACCAACTTAAACTCGTAAAGGCGGTAGTATTTCCCGCTATGGCAAAAAACGGGTAACTTCGCATGCCCAAAAAGCCACCCACATAATCGGTGTAGAAGGCATCATCAGGATTATTGAAGTAAGTAAACCCACGAATACGGGCTTGGAAGGCTTGATTACCAAATGTTTTGAACCCATAGCGCACATGCAATTCCGTAGAGTGATTATCAGTATCGGCAAAGATTGGAACCAAACTCCCATCTTCAATTTCGTATTCTTCCAGTAGCCTCGCGGGTTGATACTGATATCTCAAATATCCTTTTAATCCAATAGGGGCAATGTCTCCATCTACTGAATACAAGTAATAGTTGAAGGTGTATGCTGCAGATAAAGTAGTAGCCCGAAAATATTCGTAATTGGAGCCACTTATAAAAGCCTGAAGCTCTTGAGAATAAAAATTGTCGGTGATGATTCGATAAGGGCTATATCGTAACCCAATTTCAAAGAGACTCCTCCGACTTAGTTTACTTCTTAAATACAAGCCCGCTTCCCATACTTCATATCCAATATCTATATAAGAAGTATCGGGCAGACAAGAGGTACAAGGGAATTCTTCAATGCTTAACCCATCTTGCACCCCGCGATGCAGGTTATATATTTCGATCGAGACAGTAGGTGACCAACCCTTTTTTATAAATGGAACCCCACGGAATTCTGCCAGCAGGAAAATATCTCTATCGAGGCGGGACAATCGATTGGGGGAGAAAAAGTCTCCGATCCCTTCGGCTGATTTTGATCCTACCCCAAGCATAATTCCTCCAAACAGTGAAAACTTGTCGAGTACATCCCTGGATGAAAAGTATACCCCCGGTTTCATATCCCGCAAAAGATTCTCTCCTAAATCTCCGAATTGTCCTGCGGTTAACAAGGCTCCATTCCGGCCATTTAAACTGGAGTAGTTATCGAATCTCAGAACGGGGAAAAAGGAGGTTTTAAGGAATGTGTCTTCATAACTCCGGTATTTACGAAGATTGTGTTGGCCCCGGGTTTCTATTTCAAATTCATAATTTCCAGTATCTGCAATAGCGATTACCGATTCAGGGAATGCATCTAAATCTTTGTCATTGAATTCGTTGATGCTCAGGTTCAAATCTACCGGAGGAGGTACATCAGAAAACTGAAAATCATTATCAGGAAACAATAACGGGTCTATTTGGAGGCTCTTAATTTTGTAGCCATCCTTTTCATATTCACTGAAATACAGTACTCCGTCGGCTTCAAAGGGCATAAATGCCCCCCCCAATACGGAAGTAATTTGAACAGGGTGAATGTCATCAATTTCACTTCTGAAGATGTTGAAGATGCCATGTTCACTTGCCGAGAAATATAAATGCTTAGCATCTGAACTTATAAAAGGGTCCCGAAAATCAATTTCCGAATCGGTTAGAATAGTAGAAATTTCCCGGGAACCTAAATGAATGGATTTAATAGTTCTTGGCCCGAAATCTGCATAAGAGAAATAAATGGTTTCTCCATTGGGATGCCAAACCGGAGTAAAGACCGTTTCTGCATCCTTAAATTCTGTAACAGGGGTAATTTTGTCTGGATTTTCAGGATCAAGCAACACAATATTCTGAGTTCCTTTCAAATATTGAACCGCTGCAATTGTAGAACCATCAGGACTCCACGCAGGGGACTCAATTCTTGCGCTGTTGGTCAACCGTATATTTTCTTTGGATTCAATATTGTAGATGAATAAATCTCTGTAATCTTCTGCAAATTCATTCTTTTTGTTTACCGCGTATACAATTTTTGACCCATCTGGCGAGAAGGAAAAAGTGGTAGAAATGAAGCGAATTTCCGGTTTAGAGGAAGCATGATCATGGTGTAAGTGAGGGGTATCCTGATCGATAAGAGCAATTTCTTTTTCCTCATCCAAAGTTTTTAAATACAAAGAAACTGCAGAAAAATCTCTTCCCTTATTGGAAAGGTAAGCCATAGATTTTCCATCCGAGGAAATACGGGGGTAGAAGTTGAAAAATCCGCCTGGTTCGACATATTCCGACTCTGTAAGCCTTTTTTCTGCCATAATCTCTTCATAACGGGCAAGACGTTCAGCAATCCAATCTTCAAAAACCTCCTCTCCGGGAATACCTATCGCGAGCTCAATCGCTTCTTCAACGGTGTAGACTCCTTTTTCAGCTAGTTGAACAGTGATTTCACGTAATACATCATCTCCAAAACGGTCAGCAAGATAAATAACAAAAGCAAAACCCTGGTTATATACCGTTTCCCTTTCAAGACTGGTTTTAGAGGTGAAACCACTCATTTCATCAAGAGAAAGATACGTGCCAGACAGGACCCGTGTTCTCAGGATCATATCCCTGTGCGCATCCCATGAATCGTAGTTCAATTCCTTGGTTTGATATTGGGCAGTACCTTCTGCCAGCCAGGCAGGCATATTTACGGTAGCGAAGGGGAGAGAAATGATTCCATTTGGGAAACCATATAAAACATCAGGCCGGCGCACTTTTTCATAATTCAGCCACTGAAAGTAAAGAACCGGGATAGATCTGCTCCGCTTCATTGCCACCTGAATCTGGACAATGTGTGTGAATTCATGTGCAATAACGTTTCGCATCCAGTTGTGAGTACCCCGTAGTGGGGTATCTAACGAAGGAACCCAAATATCTATTTTGTTGTCAAAAAAGTATGCTGCTCCGTTTGAATAGTCCTCACGATCCTTTAATACTATACTCACCTTCTCATCCGGTTCATGCTGGTAGAGTTCCGTAATTGGAGTATAAATTTCTTCAGCAATTCTGGATACCACCTGTGCTGATCGCTCATTTCCCTCCTGGAAATGAACCAAAAAATGATCGCTTTCTACCGTGTACCAATTCAGGTGATTATGGGCATAATCGTAGTATAACGGATTTGTTTGAGAGTAAACGACCGAAACTCCAAACACATAGAATGTTACTATAAAAAGAAATCGAATGTTCATTAGTGGGCCACCCCGATTTTTACGATTTTCGTTTCAGAGCGTCCCTCAACGGTTGCCTTTATTCTTGCGAAATAGGCACCACTTCCCCAATCGCGGGTTGTTATTTGAATTTCCTCTGGGGCCCCACCTACAGATTGAACAGTTCGTTCAAAAATAACGCGGCCCGTGTAGTCGATAATGGTAATTTCCACCATTCCTCCGGGTGCCTCCAGTTCGTACCGGAGATTAGTTTCATCACCAGCAGGGTTTGGCCAGTTATAGGTCTCCGCTTTATTCAATACAGAGAAGTTTCCATTATTCTGTTGAGTGAATTCTATATATGCCGAAACTTTGTTATACGGGTTTTCTCCATACCGGGATGGCCACTGGGAAGAAGTAAAATCCAGGAACCTCCATGCGCGAAAATCACCGGCATGACTTATGGCGTATAACTCATCTCCATATAGCACCGGGTGAATAGGTTGCACATCTTTTCCTATGGAACCACCTATGTACAGGGGGAAGCCTTCAATAGGATTTCCGTTCGTCTCGTAAGCAAAGATATTCACTGAATAATCGTCTTGACCTACCACCAGTATATCCTGGATATTGTCCCCGGTAATATCAGCAATGAGTGGAGTTCCAATGAACTGAATATTGTCATTTGCATAAATGGGTGTTCCGCTTACCAAAGCTCCATTGAAGTTATATCCTTCTATAGAGCTCTCTGTTCGATTCACCCGATAAATGTAGCCTTCATCTATAATTGCCGGCCAATCGGCTTTTTCTTCTGAGAATATTTCAACAATGGGTTCCTCTTGGTTTGGATCTACAATGCTGAAAGTTCCGTCTTCAAATAAATAGTAAAAGTTGCCGAGGTTAGATTGGATAGTTCCTGCAAATAAACGTTCTGAAGCACCAGAGAGATGATTGGAGATATTTTCACCTACAAAAGTTACAGTTTGGTCATTAATG
>JAKSCW010000032.1 GCA_022360375.1 Balneolales bacterium | reverse complement strand
GCCCATCAGCAGCCCGAAATCTCTTACATCCTGGTCGGTGATTGTCCAATCATAATTTTTGGATGCTTTTTTAATCCACGAAACCCAAAGCATTCCATTTTTGTCGAGTTTTTCTTTTGCCAGTGGCAGCTGTGCATGAAGAGATTCCAAATCCCGGCAAAAAATATGAATGAAATTAACGGGCCCGGAGTGATTCAAACCTACCAATGAAACCTCCTCAGGTAATTCACCCAATAGTTTAAAAAGGTGGGCAGGTTCATTCATGAATAGAATAGAATTACCGGGTTTTATTCCCAGTTTTTTTACCAATGGGGTGCCCGAATATCCCGCCATCATTCAAAAGATTCCGCTAACGCCAATAAGTTTTTCAAATCTTCTACCCGTTCAGGCATTTCTTTCCGCTCGTAGCTATGAATGAGGTTGCGGATGCAACGGGTAAGAATTTCCATGTCAGAAGCGATCTTAAAATGATCCGGGCGCGGTTCAATATTGTTTTTCTTCAGGAAGAAATAGCATTGATCATAGGTTACAATGGCGCCGTTATCATACGGGTCGATAAGTACTTCTTCTTTTTCACTTACATAATTAAGCATGAAATGAATGGGCATATTCACCCCAAAAAATGGCATTTCTAGTCGCTGGGCCAGGAACATTACAATCATGCTTAACGAAATAGGAAGACCACGGCGGCGGTTAATCACCTGATCCATGAAGCAATTGGCGGGGTTATGATAATCTTCCGTGTCTCCCCCAAAATTCAAATCCTCAAAAACAAACTTGATCAGTTGTTTCATTTTCCTGCGTTCATCCAAACGATATCGAATCGTTGGTTCTACCATTTCAGCAAAATGATCCAGTTTTTTCTGATACTCTTTAATTCGAAGGGTGGGGTTTCCAAATCGGGCAAGGGTAAATGCCGCAACTTCTAAACCTTCCCGGTTCTTAACCCCTTTTTCCAGCACTTCATGAAAATCTGCACGTAATGTTGGGAACGTTAACTGATGGATAATGGAACCCAGTTTGGTTTTTTCTTCCGGGTTTTTAGTCTCAGCCCGATATTCATCAAGCAACGGAATTGCATTCTCTCCCAATTCGTTAAAGCGATTTTGAACACTCTCCTGGATGAACGGGTCCGGGTCTTCCAGGAGAAGAAGTAACGATTCTATTTCGGATTTGGTAGTCACTCTATTGCATTTATTGAACCCAATTTAGTTAATCAGGTCAAGAATTACCTCAAAAACTTGATTCTTTTAACCATATATTTGCTCACAAAATTCAGCCTATGATCATTAATGTATCGTCCGAAATCGGCCACCTTAGCGGGGTAATTGTTCATACACCCGGCCATGAAGTTTCTTTGGTGAACCCGGAGTTGAAGGACGAACTACTATTTGATGATATAATTTTTGAAGACGACGCCCGTGAAGAGCATCTTGCTATGCTGGAAATCTTTAAGGCTGCAATGCCAACAGACGGGCAGGTTTTGGAAATAGTGGATTTATTTCGAACAGTGTTGAATAATCAAGAAGCAAGAGCTTATTTCATCGAACAACTAATTAAGGAGTTCCCTGAAGAAAATCTTTCTGTAATTCAGCATGAACTCAACCAACTATCACCTGACGATTTGTTGAAATTCAGCGTGCAGGGAGAGCTTCACACATCCAAAGATTTCAACTTACTCCCATCTCCGAACCTCCTTTTCACTCGTGATCTTGCAGCAGTAGTAGGCGACAGCATTCTCATTTCTCGTGCTGCTACCAAAACGCGTTTGCGCGAGTCTTTGATTATGGAAACTATTATTCAGTTCCATCCTCTTTTTGAAACTGTGAAGAAAAATGCGGTTCGAATTTCCGGGCATCAATCTATTGAAGGAGGAGATGTACTGGTTCAATCGGATGATTTGGTATTAATTGGAATGAGTGAACGAACGTCTTTCACCGGGTTAATGAAAGCGGCCGATGGTTTATTAAGTCATGGTGTTAAAACCGTACTCGCTGTAGATATTCCAAAACAACGGGCATCCATGCACCTGGATACCATTTTCACCTTTACCAGTACTACCGATTGTGTGGCTTTTCCACCAGCCATTCTCGAACAAAATGATAATGTAGTGGCTCTTCAAAAAGAAGGAGACAGAATTCTTTCAGAACATCGAAGTTCATTGAAAGAAGCACTCAAAGAGTTTTCAGGAACGGATTATACATTCATTAAATGCGGAGGGGAAGACCGAACCAGTCAATTCCGGGAGCAATGGACGGATGGCGCTAACATGTTTGCCTTGGCGCCAGGTGTGGTGGTCGGTTATGAGAGAAATACCCAAACCTTTAACACGTTGGTAGACCATGGATATTCTTTTATGAACCAGTTTGAATTTGTGGAGGAATATGCCAATAAGTCATTACCAATAAACAAGGAAATAAGAATCGCGGTTAGTTTTCAAGGCCATGAATTATGCCGGGGAAGGGGTGGCGCACGATGTATGACCCTTCCAATTTCACGAAGCCCGCTTTAAATAACTATCATTGAGTAGAGAAAAAGAACCCAAAGAATCGTTTTACATTCCCGATCCGGAACCAAAGATCACTATCAGTTATTCAAATGAGCCAAAGAATAAACTGGATAGAAAAACGATCTTACGTCATTCCGTTTTGTTCGTGATCACCTTTATTTCTGTCTCTCTGATAAGCACCGTGTTAGTGGGAAAGGAACTTCAAACCACGATGTTCCTGGGTATGCTCGTTCCCTATCCAACACAGGTTGATTTGATGAGAGGGATTTTGTTCGCAACACTTTTACTTTCATTTCTCACATTTCATGAGTTCGGACATTACTTCGCGGCAGTTTACCATAAAGTGAGCGTTTCTCTGCCGTACTATATTCCCGTGCCGGTTGGAATTGGAACACTGGGTGCAGTAATTCGAATCCGCGAGCAAATCCAGGAAACCAAAAAACTCTTCGACATTGGCGCAGCAGGACCTATTGCCGGATTCATAGTTTCCGTGATCATCCTTTTTATCGGGTTTGCCACATTACCTGAGGCAGAGTTCCTGAACGAGTTCGGCGATCATTCCTACCTGGTTGACCATTACAATGAAACCGGAGAATATCCTGAAATGCCTCATTTGGAAGAAGGTCAGATTGCCTTTCTATTTGGCGGAACCCCCCTGTATAACTTTTTCTCTTCGCTTTTTCCAAATTCTCCGCCATTGTACGAAATCATGCACTACCCCTTTTTATTGGCAGGTTGGTTTGGATTATTCTTCACGGCATTGAACCTGATGCCTGTTGGCCAACTGGATGGTGGGCATATTTTGTATTCACTTATCGGATATGAAAAACACAAAATTGTAGCCAGGGTTTTCTTTATTGGCATTACCATCCTTGCCAGTTTTGAAGCTATCCCCATCATAGATGGTTTTGTACTCGAACTCGCTCCCAACCTCATGATTCTTTCATGGATTACCTGGACCATTTTTCTGTTTTTCATTTTACAGCGGGCTTTCAATAGAGAACAGGTTTGGGTGGCTTCCGGCCTGGTGGTTTCCATAATTAGTGCCGGGCTTTACTATTTCCTTTTTGCTCAGGACAACGGCATGGAATCTTCTCCTATCTGGATATTCTGGATTTTCTTTATCACTTTTTTTGTGAAAGTTGAACATCCCCCTGTACTTATAGAGCGCCCCCTTACCCCAACCCGGAAAGTGCTCGGGTGGTTAAGTATGCTTATATTTGTTCTTTCCATCAGTTTGAACCCATTATCTATTATCTAACACCATGAAAAGAATCGTAGGAATTGGCATGCTCGTACTTTTAATGGCATGCAACAATTACGAACGCCGCGGAGCTCCTGAAGCTTCCAACCCAACCAACATAAGCGAACAAGTAGAAATGATGCTGGACAATGATCGGTATGTTGAAGCACTGGCATTGCTGGATGAACAAAACGAAACGCCCGGTATTTTTACTTTGAAAGAAAAAGCGCATTTGAATTATGGACTTTACCTGGTATACCGAGACTCGGATATCACGAATATGCGTGAAAAAATGAATGGTGGATTACGCCAATTCATAGAAACGTTGAAACTTAACCCCGACAACGAAAAAGCAATTACTGAGATTGAACAGATTTTAGGAATCTACGCAACTTTCCCCGATCGTTCCCCGGATGAGGATGTAGCAGCCGCATTAGAGGAGCTCGGGTTTACCCTATAGGTTATGAGCCAGGGCAGTCATTCACCTACTATCCAAAACCGGAAAGCCTACCACGATTATTCCATCGAAGAAACGTTTGAAGCCGGTATTGTGCTCCAGGGAACGGAGGTGAAATCACTACGCCAGGGAAAGGCCAGTTTTACCGATGCCTTTGCCTTTATCCGCGATGGTGAAGTCTGGTTGAAAGATTTCTACATCAAACCCTTCGAACATGGTTCCTACTACAATCACGATCCCCGGCGCGACCGGAAACTACTTCTAAACAAACGTGAAATACGGGAATTGGATCGTGCGGTACTTCAAAAGGGAAATACCATTATTCCGCTGAAAGTGTTCTTCAAAAATGGCTTTGCGAAAATGTTAATTGGTTTAGCCCGTGGAAAAAAGAAATTCGACAAGAGAGAAAGTATCAAAGAGAAAGACACCAAGCGGGATATGGAGCGAAGTATTAAGAGCGGGAAGGTGAAGGTTTAAAACAAAACCCCACCCTTTTGGGGCGGGGCTTTGATATTCCCGGGAAAGCCTATAAGCCGGATTCTGTCCTCCGGCACATCATTAATGTGCCGGATAGGTAATCATTTATCTGGTGCATTCCACCCGGCAGCGTAACGACAAGTGGCGCATACTGCCCTACATGAACTTGCACCCCGCGAGGTTTACCTAGCTCCCGACTTCACAGTGCGGGACGGTGAGCTCTTACCTCACCTTTTCACCCTTACCCCAACGAATTGAGGCGGTTTGTTTTCTGTTGCACTTTCTATCCCGGTCAGGTCGCCCCGGCCGGGCCTCAACTTCGCCCGAAGGATCGTTGAGCGTGGTACTTGTTGGTGTCCGGACTTTCCTCCCCGCACATAAAGCTCAATTTTCAATACTGTGAACTAATCTTTCCTTTAATCTCCTGATTCCCTGACCATGATACTTTAATTTCTTTTCTCTAATTAGAGCATCTTTTTTACTAAGAAAACCTTCGAAGTAGACCAACTTATATGGAATTGAATACTTAGTTGATTCAACTTCTCCGTTATTATGTTGTTGAAATCTCTTTTTAAGATTCGATGTAAAACCAACATAAAATTTCCCAGTCTTTCCACTTTGGAGAAGGTAGACATAATACATGACAAAGAACGTTGAGCTTTAT
>JAKSCW010000033.1 GCA_022360375.1 Balneolales bacterium | reverse complement strand
TTTTGATGACTCAGAGATTGACGAAGCCTTGAATCAACAGGTTTTTGGGGATGCCAGTGGCCTTGGGATCGACCTGGGGTTGATGGTATACCCCACATCGAGGTTAAGCCTTGGGGTTTTGGTTCGTGATTTATACGCTCCGATGAATTGGAATAGCGAGGCCAGAGGGGCTGAATATCAGGCTCGTGGCTCTTACGAGGAAAATTTACCCTTTGAAGTATTATTTGGAACTGCATATAAACTGTCAAATAGTTTCATAGCAACGGTCGATTTTCAACCAGCTACAACTAACGAAAGAACCAATTTTGTACGTGCGGGAATAGAAGGCCGGCTCGTAAAAGTACTGATGATTCGTGCCGGAACTGAACAGGGTGTTAATGATCTGGATGATGAAAAGTTCACATTAGGAACCGGGATTGATTTGAACGTGAAAAACCAAATCAGGATTAAATCTGATTTTGCCTATGTAATAGAACCTCTTCAAAACTCACAAAGGATAAGTGTTACCATAAGCTTTTAGCTCCTATGAAAACCGTTAACAAAATAGCTTTCTTCCTCATTTGTGCCTCTGTAAGCACTTCTGTGTTTGCGCAGGATGATTCCGACGCCAGCGAGTTACACTTGTTTCGTGGAGGCTATATGGATGTGAATCTTGGTTTTAATTTCAACATGGTTGGAAGTAGTTTGGGCACAGGTTCCATGGGAGGTTTGATTAGTTCGCAGGTAGATAACGGAGCACTAAGTATTAATTTAAATCCTGCTCATTTAGCGTCATTAAAACGAGGTTATGTTGCCATAGACAGTCGATTTGGCCTGGGTACTAACATTACTTCAGGAATTAATTCGGAATTATTGACAACGGTAAATGACGAACTTGCCACTGCAATAAACGATGAGTTTTCAAATGAAGAGAGCTGGACCCAATTCCCGGAAACATACATTCAACCCACAGAAATGCGTAACCTGGATGTAGGTTTTAACAATGATATATCTTCCATCAGTTTTGCAGCGCCAATTTCAAACAGGTTTGTGCTTGCGGGGGCATATACCTATCCAATTTCTATGAATATGGATATAGGAGTAACTGGTTTGTCTACTAAAATAGCGCAAGAGCAGGGTACTGATGAAGTTTCGATCAGGTTCGACGTATTGATGAATATTTCTTTGCTAACAGAGATGTCGCTAAGGATGAGCACCCTTTCACTGGGCGGAGCTACCATGTTCTTTGATAACCACCGGCAAAAACTTAGCGCCGGACTTACTGTTACCCGTTACCAGATAGATAACGTAAGAAGCCTGCAAGCCGATTTATCAGGAATGGTTGTAGTTGGTGGTGCCGACGAGCGGTATTTCAACAACCCCGACGATCCAAATCTAAATACAAGCCTGGGAGAATCGAATTCCTTTTTTATGAATGCTTTTGGGGAATTTGAAGCATCGGCATATGGATTCAGAGTAGGCACTCATTACCAGTTAAACAGGGGTATCAGTTTATCGGCGGTGTATAACCAGATGCCAGTTTTTGAGCTTACCGGACAAAACGTGTCATCAAGTGCATTTCTTCCTGTATTTTTGGTTGGAACCGGGGATGATATTCTACAGGGAAACCTGGAGGTAACCCTGGACAGCCTGGAAGCAAATAAACCCAATCTGACTACAGAGCGTGATATCAGCGATATAGTGCAGGATGGAACATTAAACCTTCCTTCTTCACTTATCTTTGGTGTTGATTTAGCAATGGGTAAACATACCATGGTGATCAATTACACGAGGTATTTTGGAGATTTATCCTACGAACATGGGGGTAATATCATTGGAAAAGCTGCATCTCAAGGCGTTGGCGTAGGTTTCAATTTCAGGATGAGAGACCGGCTTGATACATGGCATCAATTTGCCCTTCTTCCTATTCGTTTTTTATTCCTGGATATTGATGGGTTAATATTTCAAAGTTTAGGGAGAGTAACGGGTTATAAAAACTCACAGTATCGCTTCGGAGGCTCTGTAATGTTTGGAGATGGGATTGTAACCACAGACAATGAAAGCCTGAACTCAACACTCTCAAATCCCCTTCCGCAGTCTTTTTCAATGGGTAGACAGTACACCATATTCAATAATTTAGACGTGGGGGTTACGGTGCTTGCTGTTCCCGATGTTATATTGAAATACTCCCTCGGAATACGATTTTAATACCCGGCAATTCATTTTTTTGTAGTTTCTGGCGCAAACACTAATCCTGTCAGATATTCGATCAATGAAGAAACTCTGTCTTCTGTTTCCAATCCTTGTACTTGTTGCCTGTTCTAATCCTGCGAACCGCGAATTCGTCGACTTTTCTTATGAAAATAACCGATATGAAATTGAAGTTGATGATGGGGAATATTTAATCAGATTCTACACTCCGGAAATTGTTGAAACCAGCTTCATTCCAACAGGAGAATCATTCGTTGAAGAATCACATGCCGTTGTGTTGAATCCGTCCGGGAACCTGGATGTGAGAGTTGATGAATCTGAGAGGGAAATCAACCTGGTTAGCGAGGGTATAACTGTGAATATTCGCA
>JAKSCW010000034.1 GCA_022360375.1 Balneolales bacterium | reverse complement strand
TCCTTCAAAAAAATGTTCCGGAAGTTCCATAATGTCTTTCAAGATAATTGTGACCCGCCCCTAAAGAGCAGAATTTTATCCACAACTGCAAACATGTGAACAATTCTATCCTGCTATTTCACCGGTTTGCAAGTTTTGTGCACAGCTTTGACAGTATTGGTCGCATTTAATCATCTATGTTAGTGATGAAAGCGCTTTTCCAAGCGATGTATCTGCAAAAATCTTGAAAGCGATCACAAATTATAACTTAAATGAATTACCATGAGTGAATTAGAAATCCTAACCGCCAATCAGATCGAAAAACCTCAATTTAAAGCCCAATATGAAAACTATATTGGAGGAAAGTGGGTCGAACCTGTTCGGGGTCAATACTTTGAAAACTCTTCTCCGGTTGATGGAAATAACTTTACACGAATTCCACGATCTACCGAAGAGGATATTGAACTTGCCATAGATGCCGCATGGGAAGCAGCTAAAACATGGAATAAATCTTCAGCAACCGAAAGAAGTAACGTTCTATTGAAAATTGCCGATGTAATGGAAAACAACCTTGAGGTTTTAGCAAAAATTGAAACATGGGATAACGGAAAAGCTGTACGGGAAACCATGGCCGCAGACCTTCCTCTTGCTATCGATCATTTCCGGTATTTCGCCGGTGTTATTAGAGCAGAAGAAGGAACGGTATCTGAATTAGATTCCAGCACCGTATCCATGAATGTACTTGAACCTCTTGGAGTAGTAGCCCAAATAATCCCCTGGAATTTCCCCCTGTTAATGGCTGCCTGGAAAGTAGCTCCGGCGCTGGCTGCAGGAAACTGTGTGGTACTGAAACCCGCCGAGCAAACACCGGTAGGTATTCTTTGTTTAGTTGAAATGATCCAGAACGTTCTTCCTGCGGGGGTATTGAACGTGGTAAATGGTTTTGGTGTGGAAGCCGGCAAACCCCTTGCCTCAAGCCCAAGAGTGGAAAAAGTAGCCTTTACGGGTGAAACAACAACCGGACAATTAATCATGCAGTACGCTGCTAAAAACATCAAACCTGTTACACTTGAATTAGGTGGAAAATCTCCCAATATCTTCTTCTCAAACATTATGGATGCCGATGATGAGTTTTTTGACAAATGCCTGGAAGGTGCCGTGATGTTTGCTCTTAACCAGGGCGAAGTCTGTACGTGCCCTTCCCGGATGCTGGTTCAGGAAGACATTTTCGATGCTTTTATTGAACGCGTAATTGAACGCACTGAAGCCATAAAACTGGGCCACCCATTAGATGCTGAAACTATGATGGGTGCGCAAGCTTCCAATGATCAGTATGAAAAAATCCTTAACTACATAGAAATCGGAAAGGACGAGGGCTGTGAAGTTTTAGCTGGTGGTGGCCCCGCCTATAATGAAGGCCTGGAAGGTGGATACTATATTCAACCGACCATTCTCCGGGGAAACAATAAAATGCGCGTATTCCAGGAAGAAATCTTTGGTCCGGTTGTATGTGTTACCACTTTCAAAGATGAAGCGGAAGCTATTCAGATTGCTAACGATACACTTTACGGATTAGGAGCCGGTGTTTGGACGCGAGACGCTCACCAGGCTTACCAGATCTCCCGCGAAATCAAAGCCGGCCGGGTATGGGTTAACTGCTACCATTTATATCCTGCTCATGCGCCATTCGGTGGATACAAAAAATCTGGTATCGGTCGGGAAACCCATAAAATGATGCTTAATCATTATCGCCAAACTAAGAACATGCTGATTTCTTATGACAAAAACGCATTGGGCTTCTTCTAAAGTGTAAGGATAACCGTGATGACAGAGCGTGTATTGGTGACCGGTAAAGCGGCAGAATACATACATAAGTTACGTGAGCAACATGGCCCTCTGATGTTTCATCAGAGTGGCGGTTGCTGTGATGGCTCTGCACCAATGTGCTACCCTGAGGGAGAATTGCTGATTGATTCCAACGATGTGCTCCTTGGTACTATCGCAGGTTGTAGTTTTTACATGTCTAACGACCAGTTTCAATACTGGAAGCATACTCAACTGACCATTGACGTTACTCCCGGTCGGGGAGCCGGGTTTTCACTTGAAGCACCACTGGGTGTTCGTTTTATAACTAAATCAAGGATGTTTCTGGAAAATGAGCTTTCAGAAACTACCCATGATTAACACTCCAAATAATAAGTAATTCAAAAGCCCGTAGTTTGATAGCTGCGGGCTTTTTTGTTTCCCTTTGAAAGTTATTCATGATTTGAAGACCTTCTTTTACTGTTGGCTATTAATCAATCATCTATGAAATACTTATTCCTTTCCTTTTTGGCATGCATGCTTACGAACTCTGTGTATGCTCAAACCTACTATCAAAATGGAATGGTGGTATCCGATAATGTAATTGCCTCAGAAGTAGGCTCCGGTATTTTACAAAAAGGTGGAAATGCCATAGATGCGAGCATTGCCACCGCTTTTGCACTTGCGGTAGTTCACCCACAGGCAGGAAACATAGGTGGTGGTGGTTTCCTCGTATATATGGACACTACCGGATTTTCAACCACCTTCGACTTTAGAGAAAAGGCCCCACTTACTGCCACACGGGATATGTACCTGGATGAAAATGGAGATTATATCCCAGGAATTAACCACGATGGCCTGCTTGCAGTCGGTGTCCCCGGAACAGTAGCCGGGTTGTATTTAGCGCACCAAAAACTTGGACACCTTCCCTGGTCAGAACTGGTCCAGCCTTCTGTTGAATTAGCACAAGAAGGGTTTCCACTAAGCTATACCTTAGCCCGCCACGCAGCCAACTACACAAAGAACTCTGACGATGCATTTATGAGGAATTTTTTCACTAATGGATCAGGAATTCCTTTAAAAATGGGTGAAACCTGGAAACAACCCCAATTGGCGTATGTGTTGGAAAAAATAAGGGACGAAGGGCATGATGGATTCTATAAAGGAGAGATTGCACGAAAGCTGGCTCACTATATGGCTGAAAATGGTGGCATTATTACCGAGGAAGACCTTGCCAGCTATAAGGCGGTTGAACGAGTTCCTTTAACTGGCACCTATAAGGATTTTGACATTGTTTCGATGGGTCCCCCAAGTTCGGGAGGAGCGACACTTATTCAAATGATGAACATGATGGAGCTGGTAGATTTTGAAGAAATGCCGTTCAATTCAACACAGTATGCGCATTTTATTGCTGAAGTTATGCGCCGGGCCTACTCAGATCGTGCTGAGTATTTAGGAGACCCGGATTTTAATCCGGATATGCCAGTGGATCGGTTAACATCCAAAGAACACGCTTATAAACGATTCGACAATATTGACTGGGAAAATGCTTCAGCTAGTGATTCTTCCAAATTCGGGCAATTGTATGATGGTGAAAGTACCACTCATTTTTCGGTGATAGACAAAGAAGGGAATGCTGTTTCTCTCACATACACCCTGGAATATTCATACGGAGCAAGAACCGGATCCCCCGAATTGGGCTTTATCCTGAATAACGAAATGGGAGATTTTAATGCCATACCAGGAGAAACAAATAGTTCCGGCAGAATCGGGACTCTGGCCAACCAGATTGAACCTGGCAAACGTATGCTGTCGAGCATGAGCCCTACCATCGTTGCAAAGGATGGAAAACCGTATTTAGTGATTGGTACTCCAGGTGGTCGAACCATTATCAACACTACCTTCCAAACCGTACTTAACGTCCTGGAGTTTGATATGAGAATCGATCATGCAATTGAAGCCATGAAAATTCACCACCAATGGCTACCAGATCGAATACTGTATGAAGAAAACCTTCTCTCCCCTGATGTGATATCTGCCTTAGAAGAAATGGGGCATAGCTTGGTACCCCGTACGTCTTTAGGGCGAATGATGGGTATTATTCACGATTGGGAGCAAGGCGTATTCATCGGTGCTTCGGATAGTGCCAGCCCGGATGGCGGAGTTGCGGGTTATTAATTCCGCCATTTAGTTTGTTACTACAAGTCGGTTATTGGCAAATCAATTGGGTATCTTTGAGCATTAATTCATTTACCAAACTATGCCCACACAAAGTCTTACCAAACAAACCTTCCTGGAAAAAGTTTTTAACTATGAAACCGAAACGGAATGGAAATTCCTGGGTGATAAGCCCGCTATTATTGACTTTTATGCCGATTGGTGTGGTCCCTGTAAAATGATTGCACCAATTATGGAAGAACTTTCGGAAGAATATGCCGGCAAAGTAGATGTTTACAAAATTGACACTGATGCAGAACAAGAGCTTGCAGGGGCGTTTGGAATTCGGAGCATCCCCTCCATTCTTTTCATTCCTATGGATAATACTCCGCAAATGGCACAAGGAGCGGCTCCTAAACATGCCATCGTAAAGATGATCGAAGATCAGTTTGGGGTTACCTCTTAAAACGAATTACTTAGGATGCCTGATGCTTTCCACCATTTCCTGGACTTCTTCCGGCGGTTCGGGAAAGATCATTCCTACAAAAACAGAGACTACCAGGTTTAGCAACATTCCCAGTGTCCCAATTCCTTCTGGAGAAATACCAAACCACCAGTATTCGGGACTATTGTATTCTGGAAATAGAATCTTGAAGAATACGATGTAAGTCAACGTGAATAGCAATCCGGATACCATGCCTGCAACTGCCCCCTCCCTGTTCATTTTTTTATAGAAAATTCCAAGAATAATGGCCGGGAAGAAGGAAGCCGCCGCCAACCCAAAAGCGATAGCTACCACTTCACCCACAAAACCCGGTGGATTAATCCCAAAATATCCGGCTACAACCACAGCCACTGCGGCTGAAATACGTGCATACCGGAGTTCCGCCTTATCAGAAATATCCGGGTTAAATTGCTTCTTAATAAGATCATGCGAAACAGCAGTTGAAATAACCAGGAGTAAACCGGCTGCGGTAGAAAGGGCTGCAGCCAGCCCTCCTGCTGCCACCAGAGCTGCCACCCAATTCGGAAGTTGAGCTATCTCCGGATTTGCCAGCACCATAATATCCCGATCCACATATAGTTCGTTGGTATTTTCAGTAGGTGCATTACTGAATAACGGCTCACCGAATTCTCCCCGCTGAATTTCGCCTCCTTCTTTTACTAAATCGGGAGCGCCAACAATCGCTGCGCCCGGTGCATAATTAATCAATCCGTCTTCGTTTTTATCCACCCAGGCCAATAGTGCAGTTTCTTCCCAGGTTTCAAACCAACCAGGCATTTCCGTGTATGGTTGCTCGCTTACTGTTTCTATAAGATTAGTTCTTGAAAAAACAGCAATAGCTGGGGCCGTGGTGTACAAAATAGCGATGAAAATGAGCGCATATCCCACTGAAATCCGGGCGTCTTTCACTTTAGGTACCGTAAAAAAGCGAACTATTACATGCGGGAGCCCGGCTGTACCCACCATTAGGGCTACAGTAATGAAAAATACGTCCTGCATACTTTTGGTACCGGATGTATACTCAGCAAAACCGAGTTCAGTATGAAGCTGATCGAGTTTATCCAGCAGGTAAACCCCTGAGCCATCATTCACGGTGGACCCAAAACCAATTTGTGGAATGAGATTCCCGGTAAGCTGGAGAGAGATGAAAAACGCCGGAACCATAAAAGCAAAAATCAACACACAATACTGGGCAACCTGGGTATAGGTAATTCCTTTCATACCTCCTAAAACTGCGTAAAAGAACACAATACCCATTCCAATGATTACTCCCCAGAATATGTCTACTTCCAGGAACTTAGAGAATACCAGGCCTACACCACGCATCTGCCCTGCTACATAGGTAAATGAAACGATAAGCGCACAAATCACGGCAACCGTTCGTGCAATTTGGGAATAATACCGGTCGCCAATGAAATCCGGAACGGTGAACTTTCCAAATTTTCTTAAATAAGGGGCAAGAAGAAGTGCCAGAAGCACATATCCGCCTGTCCAGCCCATAAGGTACACAGTGCCATCATAACCCATGAACGAAATTAAGCCGGCCATGGAAAGAAACGATGCAGCCGACATCCAGTCTGCTGCAGTGGCCATTCCATTCGTTAACGGGTTTACGTTTCCTTCGGCCACATAAAATTCACTGGTTGATGCTGCTTTACTCCAAATTGCAATACCAATGTAAAGGGCAAAAGTCACACCAACCAAAAGATAAGTCCACGATTGCACGTCCATCAGGCATCCTCCTCACTCACTCCAAACTCCCGGTCCAGCCTGTTCATCAGGTATACATACACAAAAATAAGGATCACGAAAACGTATATAGAGCCTTGTTGAGCAAACCAAAATCCTAGTTTAAACCCTCCCATCCGGATTTCATTCAATGCAGGGGCAAGAAGAATCCCAAATCCATAGGATACTATAAACCAAATACTAAGCAGGATACCCAGGTATTTCAGGTTCTTTTTCCAGTAACCGCGCAAATCTCGTTCTGACATTTCATCTTCATTTTTTTATCAGGCTAAGAGTATGCGTTTTGGAGGTTTGGTGCAAGAAGAAGATTATTCCTGCATCAGTACTTCTAATTTGGCTTTCGGGCCGTTACCATATACTCCATCAACAGTAAGGCGGTTATCAGCCTGGAAGTTTTTTAATGCTGAAGCTGTTTTGTTTCCAAAGTCTCCATCCGGATCACCGCAATTATATCCCTTTTTGTTTAAGGCAATTTGGAGCTTGATTACCTCATCGCCTTTACTTCCTTTTCTAAGGGTTGGTTCCGGAATTCCGGATGGAGCTAACCCTTCAATTACCTGGAACCGGAGTACTTTTGCAGCATCATAGGCATCTACACTCACTTCGTTACCCTGGTTTCCTCCTAAACAATACACCTTCGATAAGTCTTCAGAAAATCCCAGGAAAAAAGCTACATGCCCTTTCCACGAATGAATACTCTCCCTCCAGAATACTACAATATCACCGGGTTTTGGATGTTCCGTAGTATCGCCGACATTTACCCATGACCGGGCAGCTGCACTACCACTCTTGGGCAGCCCCAACTTTGTAGAAACCCAATTCGTGAAAATACTGCACCACGCAGTTTCGTCTTTATCAATTCCCCGAATACCGGATTCAGCTGCATATTGTAAGATCCTGGTTTCGTGTTCTTCACCAGGAATTTCTTTCACCCCTAATTCTTCAAACGCCAATTTAAGTGCTTTACTC
>JAKSCW010000035.1 GCA_022360375.1 Balneolales bacterium | reverse complement strand
TGAGATAGCCGTCTACTGCCCGCATTCTTACAATTTTTCAGGAAACCTGTACATCGTACCGAAAACCTCTGTTACCCCTGTGAATGCCGATCCTGCCGAATTCATGAAGTTTATTGTTTCTGGTGGTGTAACCGGCTTGAGTTAGTATACTTCTTCGAAAGTACGTGCAGAGGGTTTAATCAGCTTTTTGGCTTCATCCCAGCTCCATTCCAAGGGTGATTTACTGGCTAGATCACCGCGTAAATCAAGATAATCAAGAAATCCTTTTTGGGCGAGATTCCAATAGATTCCTGTTTCCATGCCTTTCATGCCACAGAGATAAATAAGAGTATTTTCTTTCTCAAGAATTGGGGTGAGAGTTTCACTCCGGTCATCGATGGCTGTTTGGACATAGTACTTACTTCCGTCGGGCCGGCGGTCTTCACGGGAAATCATTTTGATGTAATGGAAATTCTCATGCTTTTCTTCCATTTCGCTGAAGTATTTTGGGTAAATCACATCTGTACGATAGGGACAACCAAACACAAGTGCTGCTTCTCCTTTGAATCCCTGTTCGAATAGTTCCATGATCATTCCACGAAATGGCGCTATTCCGGTACCGGTAGCAAAAAACACATAATTGAAATCCTGAAAATTGGTTGGTAAAAGATAACGTTTACCACTTGGCCCTGTAACTTTTACTTTGTCTCCAACTTTCAAATTACAGATATAGTTTGAACACACTCCTAAGTAAAATGTACCATCCACTTCTTCGTTAGCACGTTTCACAGTAGTTGAGACCAAATGCTTTTTACCTTTTTCACCCTTAGTTGGGGACGAAACTGAGTACAACCGAATTTTATGAGGTCGCCCCTTTTCATTTTCTCCGGGAGGAAGTACCCCAATAGATTGGCCTGTCCTGAATTTTCCTTCCAGTGCTGTTCCTGATATATCGAATGTAATGTGCCGAATTATATTGGGACTGTTTTCGGCTGTACATACATAATTCTCAACTATTGTTGCTTCGGCCGTATTCTTAGGAGTATGAATATTTAATTCGACCTCGGGTAAATGAATGTCTGGCATCTTTCTAGGCTGAGTTGTGCTAATTCTTTGGCCTAGAAAGTAGTAATACGAAAAATTTAAATGAATTTTTTGGTGATAAAATTCACAGAATTATTTGGAAGGGCTTTTACTGATTGCTAATTGCGTATCGAATCAGTTCATCTACAGAAGGTCGTTCTCCGGTTTCCTGAATAATTGCTTCAGCCATTTCATGATCAACCCCGATACTCCTCATTCTCATTAAGTTATCAACGGATAACTCCTCCATTGTATATCCTAAATCCATCATATTGCTGGTAAAGTAAGCCGTTACTCCGCTTCTTCTGGTTTGGGCAAGTTGGTCGATACCAAGGTCATAACCTAAGCCTTTCATCATGCTTGCATAAGTTGCACTTACATCAGCTCGCTGCAACTCAATCATCTGATCCAGGCTGGATTCAAGGTAACCAGCATCACGAATATCAGAAATATAATTTGCTGTTACATTTGCCCGTTGCAGTTCTACTAAATCATCAAGAGTAAGATCTGTGTATCCAATGTCGTGAAGGGCCTGTGTTTGAGTTGCAGTTACTCCTTCATCTCGTAATTCGGAAAGTTCCTCATCTGTTAATACGCCATACCCTAAATCATCCATCCATTCTCTCATCCCCTGAAGAAGCTCTGGATCATATTCATTGAAAGATTGAACTACCTCTGAAATCGGGTTTTCAATTCCCTGAAAACCTTCAAAGAAATTGCCTAACCGGTTTCCGGCATAAAAGATCAGGGTTGCAACAAAAGCAAATAGGAGAATGTAATTCGCAGTCCTGTTATTACCACCCGAACTATTTTGATTATTCCCTAAAGACTGATCTTTTACTTCGTTCTCGAGATCATGAAGATCATTTTTTAAATTTCTGAACTTTGTGCTCATAACATTCCTAATTAATGCGGGTGGCTACGCAATTTATGAGAAGAAGATGCACAAAAAAAAGGTTTTTTAAACCTGCTCCATAGATTTAGTCAGATCCGTAATTGTAAACGGCTTGGTTATCAAATCAATAAAATCGGTTTCTTTAGCCCGATCATAGTTTACACGATCTGAATTTCCAGTTAAATAAATAACTGAAGTATCAATCTTTTCTTTAATGGCTGTAACCGCTTGGATACCATCCATTTCTCCTTTAAGCCGGATATCCATCAGCACTAAATCCGGTTTATTTTCTAATGCCAGATTTATGGCTTCCTCACCAGAGGTTGCTTTTCCGACAACACTGTGACCCAGCTCTTTAACCATATTCTCAATTACAAGAGAAATGATCATATCATCTTCGACAATCAATACTTTTTTTTGTTTTTCCATTATTTCAATCAAAATAGTGTCTCTTACAATCTAATTTACTAACAAAGGAGTAGCAACTCTAAATAAAGTTACTAATCCTTTCTTAACATTAAACTCCTGAACTTTAACGCTTAATCTAATTTTACTCCTCCTCAACAGTTGTAACAAACTCCAGCAATTCACCATCTATCGCATCAACTTGCCCAAAAATCTCATCCATTTCTTCATAGGTGTAGCCGACCGTTACTTTCCAGGTTTTTCTGAATTCCAATTCACCAAATTCATTTACGTATGGAAATATCTGTAAAACAGATGGTTTGATTACGTGTTCTTCTGTGACAACAAATGAAGAATCCTGACCTGTAATACTAGCCAATTCAATTTCTTTCCCAATTACTTCCATTTCAGCTTGTATATATCCAACATCTAACAAGCCAGGGGCATAAAAATCCGGAATCCAGTTCCCCCAAATTCTGTTTACTCCGAGTATATCCACAAACACGTTTATTTCTGAGCCGAATACTTCTAACCCATCAATTCTTTGAGCGCTAAAAGTAATTTTCCACTCTAAAGGAACGCTATTTGTTTCCGGCCCCTCACAAATAGTACACCCATATAAGGGCACTATTTCTTGCACTTCCAGCAGCTCAGCATCAGTAACGTTTGTATAAAAACGATTTTTTATCACCGCATCTATTGCTTTAGACACCAATGTATCCGGGGTTTGAAGTTCTACTCTTATTATCTCTTTATTATTGCATGGATTTATATCATTGGGAAAAAGGATCCTGCTATACCCTGTAAAGCCAAATTCATTAAGGGTAGAACATAGATTTGCATTCTCTTCTTGATATTTTGTGTTCAAATCATCCAGTTCTAACAAACCGAGGGGTTCGATCTTCAGAGGATAATCGGGTATTTCAGAAACATCCAATCCTTCGCAGGAGATTGCGGTCCAAACTAAACATAAAAAGATGATATGTATATATCTCAATTCGGAGCTTCCTAAAGCGGTTTGCTTAAGATACGAATATGATTTTTCATGTTTACTTTTTTTCTCTTCAAAACCATTAATTTGCTTTCATAAATTCATGAATAGAATTCTCACAAAACAAATCAATTGTCCAATAAAGATTTTCCCGTTATTGTTATCGGCGCTGGTGTGTCTGGCATAAGTGTTGGAATTACTTTTCTTGCTCTTGGCTTTCCGGTCACTATTTATACAAAGGAAAAACCCCAAAATAACCCTGCCAACCCATTATTTTCGAGTTTATACCCTGCTGCTTCTATCATTCCACATACGGTTTTTCATCCCAGATTGAATGAAATTTTCAGAGCAAGTAACTCTTTTTTCGCGCAACTACACAAAAAACGGTTCCCCGGGTTATCTCTGCACCATCATTTTGAGTTATTTGGCTTTCATGAACCAATACCTGAATACACTAAATGGATGGATAATTTTGAAGAATTTGATGCTTCCTATTCTCTTTCCCATCCTTCTCATCCCAGCATTCAAACACAGTGTGGCTGGATGTTTAACTGTTACTTTGCGGACTGGTCAATCTATTTCCCAGCGCTGTTAAACCTGTTTTTAAAACTTGGAGGAGAAATAGTTACCCAGGAAATCAAGACTCGCGAGCTTACTGATTTTAATGCAGAAGTGATTATTAATTGCGCAGAAATATTTGCTCCTCAATTAATTGGCGAGCCTTTTTCGCCAGTAATTTACAAAGGGCATCTTCTAACGGTCAGAGATATTCCTGCACCGAAGGACAAACTTGGACGAATTCTATCCTACAATTTTACCCCGGGAACTGAGATTTATTCCTCTGATAACGGACTAGCAATGGATGTATATGCTTATCCTCGTTCTACTGATTTTGTACTCGGAGGCTCCAGGTTAAAAGGAACTCTTGATAATTCAGGAAACTGGATACCAATTGACGATATTTCGGACACACAAATAATAGCGGGAGAGACTGTACCTACACAAATTCTGGAATTAAACCGGAACATACTTTCAGAGTCGTTTGGAATAGAATTAAGCAAATACCCAAAAATTTATTCTAAAGCAGGTTATCGTTATATGGGTAATGGAGAAGAATCTCTGCGAATTGATTCCAAGGAGGTTGGATCTAAAACAGTAATTAATAACTTTGGGCATGGGGGTGCCGGGGTAACCTTAGGCTGGGGCTGTGCTTTTGAAGTACTAAATTTATTTTGCTCGCTTACAGGCAAACCCGTTTTTGAACAAAACCAGGTCTTAAAAGCAATTCCGGGCTATTAGGAACTCCTCTTTGATTTATAATTTAACCAATGCCCCCGAATCAAGAGCATGCTTCCAATAAATGTAATCCCTGCCTCACCATATTCTCCCAGAGATTCGTGGAAAAGCCAGGCCAGGAATATGGATAAAACTCCTACTATCAAAAAAGTGGTTACCATTATTGATTCATGTTTGTTTCGTAAAGAGAGATAAACAGTTGGTGCTATTGCAAGAAAAAAGAAAAGATGTGTATAGCCATGAAGGTCTTCGAAAGCTGGCCATAGTGGGATTAATGCTACCGAAACGGGTATTAGTAAACAGTGAATCGCACAAATTCCGGAAAGTCCGATTCCGACTCGATCCCAAAATCCTTTTGTCAAATTAAACGTTTCTTTATAATTATTAGACAACCTTTAAAGATACGATTTTATATGCCAGAGTAATCGATTTTTTCATGAATTTAATACCCCCACTATTAATCTTTATCTATCATATTGTAATCCTTTTGTGAATGAATATCCCCTTTTCCGAGAGTTTAAGTTATTTCCTTATCAGCTATAAGTTTTAATATTTGTTCAAATGAAGATGCTTCTGAAGTTTATTAAATGGTTGGGAATTCTAAGTCTTTCAGGAATCCTGATAATAGCTGTAGCATTACGGTTTTTAAATTTTTCAGCCAGTGAAGAAGAAATAAGAGAAGCTTTTTCTTCTACCGGTTTTTCTCCGGATTTTAAAATCAGTACAACTACAAACCGGGAAATATTTTATGTAACAGTGGGCGACACTTCCAACCAACCGGTGTTATTTGTGCATGGTTCTCCGGGTAGTTGGGATAATTTTTTGACTTTGATGTCGAACCCGGATCTTTTGGAAGATTTTTACTTCATATCTGTTGATAGACCCGGTTTTGGGAAATCGGGGCATGGCAACCCTGAACGTTCATTAGCCATTCAGGCAAGCCTCATTGCTCAAATACTGCTAAAAGAAAAGAAACCAGCCATTTTAGTTGGGCATTCTTACGGCGGGCCTGTTGTTGTTCGTATGGGCATTGATTTCCCCAAACTTACCGATGGGATAGTAATTATAGCGGGTTCTGTTGATCCTGAACTGGAAAAAACGAAATGGTACCAAATTCCCGTTCATTATAAAGCACTTTCATGGATACTTCCTGGCTTCCTTTATTCCACTAATGAAGAAATTTTAGCCCTC
>JAKSCW010000036.1 GCA_022360375.1 Balneolales bacterium | reverse complement strand
TTTCTTTTTTGCTTATTATTTGCATCTAATTGTCTATTAATACTTTGTAGCTTACTATGCCCGAATCTCCTGGTTGCAAAACCCCGGTAAAGGTCCACCGAACAGTGCCCCTGTTGCCAACTCCCGGATCTTCTATTTCACATTCTGTTACCCCGGTGGTAAGTGTTCCACATTCAGCTGAAAAGAATGTGGTAAAAATCGGAACCTCATCTGTTACAATTACTTCCGAAATCGGTTCATCTCCCAGGTTTTCGTATTCGATGGTATAAAGAAGCGTATCTCCCGGGAGTGCCTGTGGTTTATCCACTGCTTTTACAATCACTAATCCACCATCCTGACTGCTTACCGACAGGATATCTGTCCTGGTTAGTACTTGCTGAATGGCGCTATTTGCATAATCAAAAGTGGCAGTTATTGTGGTGGTACTAGTGGCTCCATCATTAGTACCATTTGGAGCTGTAACCCTGATTACGAGGCACACTTCATCGCCTGCTTCAACACTTAACGCTGAAGTTTCGAATAGAATAGGTTCTCCGGATTCGATAGTACCTGAGCAATCTGAATCGTGATTAACAACTACCGGGAAATTAATATCGGGGTTATTCACAGAAGTTGTGGTAAATGTAACATCCCCAACTGTATTCGCAATAAATGAATGGGTGAAAAGACCTACCACTCCGGGTTGTACTACTAGTGAACCATCCGTAATCAGCGTAGATCGCTGAACATTCGCGAAATTCACCCCGGTATATACTGTCCCAGGATTAATCGTAAATTCAGTTCTGTCGGTATTATTATCATAAGTGCCATTCGTGGTTCCGGCATCTCCTCCTGTTGATAAGTATTCCGCGCCGTTCGTTTCTTCAACTATCACGGTTCCACCGCTACCAACGATAGATTTCGGTACATATAGCTCGTATGAACCGTCTGCAGCAGATGAAGCCTGTTCGATCAGCACATCACCAGAAGTAAATGCTTTCATTAATTGTGTTGAAATTCCACCCTCACCCCCGTTCTGTATGCCATCATTTGCGGTCCCTGCTGATGCTCCATTATCATTACTGACTGTTCCTTCTATTCTTATGCCTTCAAAATCTCCAAAATCCTGGAAAGCCGGCAGGTTATTCACTGTAATAGAACGAAGATTGGGAGTAGTTGAGATATAATCGACCGGATCTGCTTCAGCAGGAGTACAGATATCTGGTGTTGGCACACTTTGCCCGAAAGATTCGATCAGATCGTAATCTCCATTCAAAACATTTGTGAACTCGTACCTTCCATCTGCACCACTCAGCACGCTCTTACAATTGTTTTCCTGTGTATTATAAAGCACGATGGTTACCCCTTGTATACCAGCCTCAGCAGGATCTTTACTCGCATTATGATTTACATCATGATAAACGAAACCGCTAATCGTTACACCAGTTGGTACAACTCTTTGATTTGCGCTGAACTCAGAAGTATTGTTCAACGAACTTATTGCGATGGCGGTGATTCGATCGTTAAACGCAATGGTAGTTGAAGCTCCCGAAACATCAATAGAAGTACTGAAAGTGCCATCAGTATTGGTGGTTATAATCCCCAGTAAATATCTGCCCTCTCCATGTGGCCGGGTTAAACTTCCTCCGATTTCTATTAGTGCATCACTATCTCCGTCATCTTCAGCCTTGTAAACTTCTATAGTGAATGTTTCCTGTAGTTTGGTTGTAGAGGTTCCCACATACCCTTCAATTGTGAGGATATCATTTTCTAACGTAGAAAGTGTAAATACCGGATAGTCGAGCGCCGTATTGGGTACCGCAGAGGAAGATTGAGTTACCCCATCATTTGGAGAGACTCCATCTGCTTCTCCTGTTCCGCCGGTAACCACATCAATAGAAATACCATAGTTGCTGTAAAAACTGTTCCTGGTAATCCGAATTCCATCCTGAGAAACTGAATTTGGGGTAGCAAGCCTTACTCCGGCACCAAGCTTTGTTCCGGAAGTATAATTGGTACCATTCTGGTAAATGATATTCTTCTCAATAATGGAATTAGTTACCCCATTTAAGGTTAAAATACCGGTGGTTGCATTACTGTAAATGCTATTATTTCTAACCGTATTTCCACTGCTGGAACCCGAAGTTGCTCCCAATTCAATACCAGAACCACCATTTACGGTGGAACTGGAACTATTCCCAATTTCGTGTACCCGGTTTTGTTCAATCGTCCAGGTTCCTATCCCTTCAATACCATCTGCATCAGTAGCAGATAACCCGGTTTGATACATTTCATTACTGAAAATGGTGATATCCGCCCCGGAGTTTTCCGAATAAATACCTGAACTACCCAGATAAGCAATATAATTCTGTTGAATCAAAACATTGGCTGCAGAACTTCCTGAGACCTCCACACCGAGCTCACTTCGATTCACACCTGTGGGGTCAGAACCGTCTGCCTGAGCACCGATTAAGGTATTTTCAATCAAACCATTGGAAGTCCCCTTGATTTCGATGGTGGTGGAGTTATTGAATACTGCAAGGTCTCTAATAGTGATTGCTCCGGTAGAATTAATAACCAGAGCGCCGGTTCCGGCATCATTTAAGTCAATTTCAAACTCAGGCCGGGCAACCGTATTTACTAACAGGTTATCGATTCCGACTGTGCTACCGGTACCTACGGAACCTGTATTTAAGTTCAATTCTGCTTTGGGTGAGGATAGATCATAAGCAGTACCGTCGATGGTTGTAAGCGGATCCGTAATTTCAGGAAGTGTACCTGCCAACGTAACCGACCACCAACTGGTTGAATTTGGAACAACCGCCGGAACAAATCGCATGGTATTTGCTCCTGGAATAGTATTTGCGTTGGTGATGAATTGACGAAGAGTTCCCTGGGCTGAGCGTGCTGAACTTCCATCTTCATCGTCGTCATCAATATTGGTAACTACATTAAAGCTGAATCCAAAATCAATTCCGCTTATTCCTGAACCTGAAATGGATGCTGCTGCAATATGCTCAGCATTAAGTAAATCGGAAGCTGTTGGAGTTGCCGAGATATTATCTGATTGGTTTCCTCTCCTTCCTCCAAAACAGTTATCGGGGGTTGTGGTTACAATTGTGCTTCCAAATTCATCCGTGCAAAGTGCTCCAATCGGAGCAAATGTCTGTTCCGCCCAGAAATTCCCGTCAGAAAGTTCTCCGGTTTTAGAATCTACCACAATCCAGTAATCTTCATCATCCCCCACCTGGAATACGTACTCACCCAAATTATCAGTTAGAACGGTTTGCTCGTAAAAATCATCTACTCCATCCGCCAAACCATCACCTCCGTCTTTAAACAGGTGTACTTCCACATTTTCCAAAGCCTGTTGATCACCGCTCGCATCACCAAAATTGGTATCTTCACTTACACCATCTCCGGTAATATCTTCAAAAACGGTACCCTTAAGTTCTACGCTAATTTTTATTACTACCGAAGATGTATCATTAGAAATGGTTGGATCGAATTGGTTCAACCCTAGTATGTATGTGGTATTTATTAGTGAGTCTACCGATAATCCGGAATTCACGGTGGTTTCCAACGCAAGGGTGGCTGAGCCTCCATTCGATATTGAGCCTACTCTCCAAATCTCATTAAGCTGATCATAACTACCCTGACTGGCACTGGTTTGTACAAGAGTAAGCCCTGTTGGTAATGCTTCACTAACATCAATTTCAGTAGCAGGTTCCGGGCCATTATTGGTTACCGTTAAGGTGAAGTTTATTGTCTCGTTTTCAAGAGGATTTGGTTGATCAACCGTTTTAACAATGGCTAAGTCTGCATTTCGGGTGGTAACAACCGGATTTGTAAAGTCCTGGTTTCTACATTGAGTGAAATCGATATCTACCAACCGGTCATCTGAATAATTGCTGCTCATTACTGACCCGGTTCTAATTTGAAACACGGATGTATAATTATAGCTGATATACGCCATATGATTGATATCAAAAGATCCATTCCCATCGGTTAGAGTGGAAGATTGGAACACCTGAAAAGGCCCCGAAGTGGTTTCCAATAAATTGTTTCCCGCCTGAACGGTATTGGATTGATTTTGAGCAAATCCCAAATAATCCTGCACAGTTCTACCGCTACCTAAATCATTACCATCAATATCCAGTCCTGTAAGCGAGAAATCTCGTTTTACGGGAATGCTTGTTCCGGCTTGAACAAACTGAATTTCCCAATCAACGTACCCACCCCCCTGAAATGCGGTAAAAAACGGACTGAAATTTGCAGCCTGGTTGGCTATTCCATCCTCATCGATATCATCCAAAGTAGCATTACTGATTGCCAGTACTTTTACTAATGCATCTAATCCTGAGGCAACATTATTGAAGCGATAGATTGCATTTACCTGGAGAGGAACCCCTTGTTCCAAGCTGGGATTTGTGAATGAGAATAGTGGTAGCTCATTACATGATGTACTCTGCGGATCATTAATGAATATGTTTACCGAAGAAGTATTGTTATTTACATTCCCATCTGTGCCTGTAAAACTGGTAAGTGTGGCTGTATTGGTGATCGTGTTGCCCTCCGTTCCGGCATCCACGGTGGCTTCAATTACCAGATTCACATTTTGAAGCCCACTTAGTGTACCAATATCCCAAATTCCGGTTGAGTTATTATAGGTTCCCTGGCTGGCTGTGGCCTGAACATAGGTAAGTCCTGCGGGTAATTGATCCGTAACTTCTACATCTGCTACTGAATTGCCCTGGTTGTTCGAAGCGGTTACTGTGTATGTAACCGTATTGCCTACCTCAAAATTATTTGCATCTACACTTTTTGTAACACCAACCTCTACAATATCCGTTGAAGTGGGGTTGGTAAAATTGTTGATTATACAGGGATCAAAATTGATAGAATATAACCGACTTGCACCATCTACCGGGTCATCAATCCCGATTCGGATCCTGAATTGTGGCTCATTTGTATAGGTAGTATAAGCTATGTTGTTCGTATTGTTAAGATTGATACCCGGGAAATCAGTTGTAATGGAGGGGAGGAAGGTTGTGAAAATACCCGAATTGCTTACAGCAAGATTTGTGGTATTCTCAACAGTAAATGAATTCAACCGCTGGAAGCCAACAAACTCGCGCAGGTTATTATTATCGCCATCTACATCAACAGCAGATGCGGTAAACGTTAAAAATCTTGGGTTAGAAGTAAGGGAATCAATAAATCTTACTTCAACATCAAAAAAGGCATCCGCCAGGTTTTCATCAACCGCTGTAATCTGTGGCTGAAAATTCTGTGAAGTACCAGAAGAAGACTGATCAAATTGATCAATAGTTGTATTGAATTTAGTTACTATCTCAACTAAAGCGTTCACTCCGGGGGCCACACTTGTATACTCATAAACAGCACCTAATTCCCCTGCACTTCCACTAATAAGACTGAAATTTGTAAAATTAAGTGAGGTAACCTCAGTACAGGATGCCGGGAAGCCAGCCGGAATT
Source organism: Balneolales bacterium (assembly GCA_022360375.1). GTDB lineage: Bacteria > Bacteroidota > Rhodothermia > Balneolales > Balneolaceae > HXMU1420-13. The sequence goes on along the minus strand of JAKSCW010000036.1, from coordinate 4,771 downwards.
ACCGTAACATCTACCGAACCCGTATCATTTTCTGAATTTGGATCGGTCTGATTCAGTGTGTTAATATCTGCGGCATTGGTGATTGTATTCCCTTCTGAGCCAACATCTACCGACAGTACCAAGACTAATGTGGCCTGGCTTCCGGTAGCTAAACTATCAATATCCCAAATTCCTGTGCTATTATTATAAGTGCCTACACTTGGTGTTGAAGAAACATAGGTTAACCCTGTAGGAACCTGATCAATAATTGTAAGACCTGTTGCCTCTTTTGGCCCATTATTGGTAACTACCACCGTATAGGTTAAGCTTTGCCCTTCAATTGGCGAACTGTCGTCCACAATCTTCGTAATTCCAATATCTGTGGATTCCGGAACTACTGTTACACCTGCCGATGCGGAATTGTTGTTCAGCTCAGGATCGGTTTCATTCAATTCACTAACAGAAGCAATATTAACAATCGTATTGCCCAGGGTTCCCGAGTTAACAAGCGCCGTAATACTTAAGGTTGCAGAAGTTGTATCCCCGTCAGCTAATGTACCTAAATTCCATATGCCCGTTGAAAAATCATAGGTTCCCTGCGAAGCCGAAGAAGAAACAAAGGTTAGCCCGGTGGGTAACTGGTCTACTACCTGAATACCGGTCGCTTCGAATACTCCCGGGTTGGTCACAGTAAGGGTAAACGTGACGTTATCCCCTTCAACCGGACCAGGAATGTCTACTGTTTTTGTTATTTCCAGATCGGGAAGTGGAGGAGGAATGATGTTTAACACATAATCTTCAACTTCTCCATCATTTGCCGCTCCGGTTGGATTTACCACATCCGCCAATGCTGTTGCAATGCGGAAACGCGCGTAGGAAGTACCCGTAACTAATCCACTAATATTTAACCAGTTAAGAGTTACACTACCTGTACTACACACCCCGGAAGCATATTCATTGGCATCAAATGTACCAGACTGATCGAAATCAATCCATCCACCTATATTTCCACCGTTTGTACATACCAGAGTAGTACTGTAGCTGGTTTGAGCTGTATTAATGTCAGCAAGAATTGAAATTGCATCTTCATCGTCTCCATTCCCAATACCGCTGGATTCGATATCATCTCCATTTGAATTCGCCCCTACTGCTCCGTTTCCATCTCCATCAACACCTGCTCCTAAGTACACGGTATTAGAAGAGCCGTTGTTCAATAAATGAAATGCCGGGGGAGTACCTGAACCGGAATAAACCGTTCCGAAGGTACCAGGAGCATCTCCAAAGTCGGCGACTACTCCTAACCCGATGTGAATATTGTCAGCGCCAGGGGCAATTTTTCTGAGTTCAATACGCTCTACATTTGAATCTGTAATTCTGAACCAAATGGGTGTTGAAGAATTTGTGCATGAGGGATTTCCTGATATAGTTGGCAAAAATTCGATTCTTGTATTTCCATTTACATAGTTCAATGCGACCGAATTGGTACAAACCCCACCATCGGTACCTTGCCCGGTTATCCAGTCATCAATCGCAATTAAGTTGTTCGATCCATCATATGCTTCTAATGTATAACTAGTTCCTGCCCCTGAGGTTGGCGTCAAGCGATTCAAAGAAAGAATCAACGCATCAGATGGAACAGATGATGGAATAGTAATATCCAATGAAGTAGCATCCCCGCCGGTACCAACCGGATTAACCTGCGGACCATTGAACTGATCCCCGGAAAAGGAGCCGCTCGCCCATTGTTGTAAAGCATTTGGAGCAAAAGTGGTTGCACTTCCGGGTGCAGCTGTTACAGTTGCAAGGTCCAGTCCTCCAACATTTGCTGTCATGGACGTTCCATTAAAAGTTCCATCAAAACACGCCCAGGCTATGTCTTGTCCGTTTACAATTGGACATGGATCGGGTCCGTATATGGCTGCATCAAATGCGTAGTTGGTTACAAACTGGTTAGTAAATGCGGAGGCGTCGTTACCCGCCGCATCCTGAACCGGGTTTGAACCAATGCTATAATCAATTTCCACATTGTCACCACTTGTAGCTGCAGGATCAATAGTCAGAATTACCCTAGGTCCGGTTATATTTACATTGGTAATTGTTCTTGAACCACCATTCACCCTAACTGCAAAATCAAGAGCAGCAGGTATGGAGGTTATATCCATCAATTCGTCATAATCCAGAGTTAGCGTTGCCCCATCAACAGAGGCAAATTGCAGCGTTGGGTTTACGTCGTCAGCGGTAGCAAACACCTCTTCCGATTCAGAACTTTCTACTGCGTTTGTATTGGTAGAAGTAATTACATAGAAATACGTAGTAGCGTTTGTAGTTGTATTATCTGTAAAACTGTAGGAAGCACTTTCATTGTCGGCAATTGTTCCGATTTGGGTATATGGCCCACCTTGTGTAGCGGATCTCTTTATTGCATAAGAAGTTATCGCAATCACCCCATCTACGTCATTAAAGGAAATTTCAATATCCCCACCCGATACCGCAGTTGCACTTAATTCTATAGGCGGGGTTGGAATACCAAGTATCGTATTGTTGGTAACTGATTGGCCGGATAAATCAGGAGCATCATTTCCTGTTTCGTCTTCAACCGGGTTCCCACCGGCAGTGTATGAAACAGTTACTAATTCCCCTTGTTGTACCGGAGTATCCAGTTCCAGGATCACTGAATCTGAAGAAACAGAAACAGTTGCAATAGCACGCTGAATACTTTGCACCAGCACTACGAAATCTCCCCCGATTGGTACTGATCCGGAGTTTAAGGGCTCGTCATAATCCAGCACTAAAATACTGTCTTCTACTGTAGCAGTTTCCAACGTTGGGGCGATTCCATCAGAGACAGCAAAAACTTCATTTGAATTTGAACCTTCTACCGCTAACTCATCAACAGCAGTAATCACATAGTAATAGGTCGTTCCATCTGTCACTGTATTATCTACATACGTGTAAGAGCTGCTTTCATCGTCTGATACGGATGCTATTTCCGTATATGGGCCACCTTGTATTGTTGACCTTTTAACAGAGTAAGAGGTTACCAGGAATGCCGTTCCATCCACATCATCAAAGGAAACCTGAATGTCTCCTCCACTCACTGATGTTGCAGTTACATTGGCTGGCGCATTGGGAGGGACACTTTGTGTATATGTAACAGAAACAGAGCCGTCGGTTCCGGTGCCTCCCCCATCAATTCCGGCCGTTATTGAAGTAGACGTTCCGGAAGCATCAATAAATGAACCACCCCCACCGGCACTTCCGTTACCACCGGCTCCACCACCACCAGAGTAGCCACCCCCGCCGCCACTATAAAAAGAATCGGCTCCACCTCCCCCGGTAAATCCTTGCCCACCAGCCGTTCCATTCCCTGCTCCCGTTCCACCGGGAGCAATAGTAAGTAATTCTGTGAGTACAGAAACCGTATTATCAGCCTGACCGCCACCACCGGCATCACCTGAACCTCCGGCACTCAAAATGCCTCCACCACCACCAGCAGCGGCTGTAGTAGTGGTTTGTTGCCCTCCGTTGCCCCCCGTTCCACCATTGCCAGGGCCTGAACCTGTTCCACTGTCTCCATTATTTCCGGTATTTCCTCCCAAACCGACAGCCCTGTTAGAATTATCTCCACCACCACCGCCACCAGCTACCATTACAATCACATCGTTAATGAGTACCCCTGTACTTCCCCCTCCTCCTGCACTTGTACCTCCACCGGGCGCAGAAGCAGAAGCTTCACCTACAACGTACCTGATTACATCGCCGGCATTCACCGTAAATGTTGCTGTTAGTGTAGCTCCTTCACCACCCGTTGTAGTGGTTCCATCTCCACCATCTGCTCCTTTTATCGTAATAGTGACCTGGCCGAAAGCAGGAACTGTATAAGACCCGGAAGTTAACGTAGTCTCATTCACAACTACTGTTTGTGCTTGTGTGCGTTCTGTAAAAAATGAGAGAGCAATCGCTGCCATCGCTACCACTAATAAGCGAAGAGAAAGCGGGCTTTCAATTCCGGTTTTTTTGCTGTTAATATGTTGTACCCAGTTTTTCATCATATCAGTTACCTCTTACACCTGGTCTCAAGTTTAGAGATTCAATGTTCAACAGATTTATGGAATCAGCATTTTTGTATTCAACCCTTATAGCTGTTCCATCTGTAACCACTGTTATTTTGCTTATCAGAATTCTATTTACGTCAACACCCCAATCTTCGAGGTAATCGACCATATTGTACATTCGCTCACGATCCCGCTGAGTACCATCACCGCTCAATTCCAGATATACTTCAGGGTTATTTCTCAGGTAAGAACCAATTCGGGACATCACTGCCTGCGACTCATTATCGAGCATGGCATCACGCCTCATGAAGTTTACCCGATCCGGTACTACATAACTTTGCGATAAGTCGTGGATTAACTCGTAGTCTTCACGAGATTTCAAAACCCTCAGCATATTCTCAAGTAACTCAGGAACCCGGTTATTGTTTACAAATTTGATGTCGTCTTGTTGTTCCATCATCACCAGATGATCCGCATTGAAGTAATCGACCCGGATTACATTCTGATCTCCTTGTACCCCACGCATAAACATATAGCGGTTTACATCAGAATCTTCTTTAGCCAGTTCTTCAAGAATTTGCTGTTGCAGAAGCGGGAACCGATCATCCGCAGGGATTGAAATTCTCACAGCAATTTGGGGATACTTGCTGAGGGCAATCCCTATTCTCTGAACCAGGTATTGATTCAGATAATTAAGCTGATTTGATCCACCTTTGAGGTTAATATTTGTCGGTACT
>JAKSCW010000329.1 GCA_022360375.1 Balneolales bacterium | reverse complement strand
TGAAGGGTAAACGTGACATCATAAAATTCACCAGGTGTAAGCGGTTCACTATCCCACAACGATTCCCGGTTTTGAGGATCTGCCCAGCCCCTGGTAATTATGTTATCTGTAATTTTTCCATTTCGGCGTTCTGTCCAGGGAAGAGAAACCAGCCATACAGAAAGATTAACCGCAGGTTTGCTGCTTGCCATACGTACCGTGATTTCAGGAATTCCGGAAATATGAACAGCTTCTTCCAAAGTTGGGCTTAGATACAGCAACCGGTGATTGGTAAACTCAGCCTGGGCCAGTGTTGTGCCATCAAAAGAAAAATTATCAACCAAGGTCTCGTTTTCCTGCGTAGCTGGTTTCTGAGTGGAAAGGGAACCGTAACCCGGCGCTCCGTTTCCCAGGAAAAAGGTTGTAGGTTCAGCATCAGGGTGGGGATAATCGACATACGGAGTAGGATTATCGTTCGCATCATGTTCACGAACAATCCAAGACTTTGGATCCTCTTCCACACCGTTTTCAATACCATGCAGATACCGGGTGAACCACTTATTCATTTGATCGAATGGAGGTGGTCCACCATGTCCTTGCTGGTGATAATAAACTTGAGCCGGAATTCCCATTTCACGCGCTTTTTCATAAATACGCCAGCTATGTTCCGGCATCACGTTCCAATCGTTAAAACCATGGCTCATGAGCAAAGCGGCTTGCATCCCATCCATATGGTTTAGGTAATCGCGCCCTTCCCAGAATTTGTTATAATCTCCGGTACGGCGATCCATTCCATTTGCCATTTCTGTATCACGAACGGTTTGGTTATTGTATGCACGTTTAGCCTCGTCACCACTATGTATGAAGTCATACAATACATCAATGTCTTCTCCGAGGTACCCGCCCGGACTCCGGACCAAACCATGGGAGCGATAGTAATGGTAATAGGAAGTATTCGGTGCAATCGGGATAATGGCCTCCAGGCCTTTAACCCCGGTAGTTGCCGCTGCTAAAGGGAGTGTACCATTGTACGAAGTCCCGGTCATGCCTACTTTCCCGGTGCTCCAGAATGCTTCCACTTTCTCGTTTCCTGTTCGGGAAGTGTAGCCATTGTCTTTACCTGTTAACCATTCAATTACTGCTTTAGGTGCCAGCGATTCATTCTCACCACCCACAGTTGGTGCACCATCAGAAAGCCCGGTTCCCGGAGAGGATGAATGCACTACAATGTAGCCATGCTTTACCCAGGTGCCTATGTGCGAATTCGAAATAATTGGCCGCTGTCCACGCCTTACAACTTCCGGATGTACACGAGGAGGCCCTGCTTCGCCTAGTTCATGCCGTACATCCCAAAACAAACCATCTGCAAATCCTGCGGTTCCTGCGAAATAAGGGCTGGTTACGTAGATCACGGGGAGTTTCAGGCCCTCAGTGTCTGTTTGATAAGGCCGGGTAACCGAGACATGCACCCGATCCAGCTGGTTGTCCCCATCGGTGTTGAATTCTGTTTCTACCCATAAGTCGTGACGAATCCATTCCTCCGGAGTATCAAATTCAGGCACAACCTGGGCTAAACCATTTTCAAAAACCGGAACTGCATTTTGAGCATAAGTTTTGAGGTGGAATAAACTGATGAAGAACAACAAAAGCAGAAATCCGGAGTATGAGGAACGCATAATTATCAGGAAGTATATTGGTGGGTTTAAATCAGATAGTTGAGCTAATATGCAGAACAAATTTCATTTATGCGAAACCGCCTTGCCCTGAAAAATGATATATTTTCAGCATGTTTTTGAATACCGTGTTTTTATTGGGAGCTATTCATGGGGTTGTGCTGGCAATAGTACTGGCAACAAAGAAGGTAAATGCACTTTCGAACCGGATTCTGGGTGGTTTAATGCTCGTGTTTTCTGTTGATCTTGCTATGGCTGCTTTAATGGGGTCAGGAAACTACCGGGATTATTCATTTTTAATTGGCATCGATTATCCAATTACACTTCTATATGCTCCATTGCTGTTTTTGTACACAGAAACGTTGATTAAAGGAACTCAACGACTACGTGGAAGAGAGCTCGTCCATTTTATTCCTTTTTTCCTGTTGTTTGTATTTACCATTCCTTTCTTTCTTCTTTCCCCGGAACAGAAAATTGCAAATACAGGTGAATTCGGAGCAATGAACTATGGTCCTGAATTTGTTACACATCTGAAAGTAGGGTTTAATCTTTTATACATTCCCTTTATTCTCCGCCAGCTTCAGCGATATCAGCAGCAAGTAAAAGAGTCCTATTCTTCTATCGAAAAGAGAAACCTGGATTGGTTGAGAGGTTTTATTTATGCATTTCTGGTATTGGCTTTAGTGGCAACTATCATTCATTTTCTAAACGTAATGGCGGGAACCATGGATCAATATTCAGGGATAATGCTACTTGCGGTTACCATTTTTGTATACAGCATTGGATATTTGGGACTACGGCAGGCCGAATTTTTTTCTAATTATGAAGAAACATCAAGCTCTGCTGAAGTAAAATCTCTGAGAAATGTAAGTTATTCCAAATCGGGATTAAGTGATGAGCGGGGGGAAGAGTTGATGCAGGAGCTTAAATACCTTATGGAAACCGAAAAGCCATTCATAAATAATGAACTGAGCCTCCGGGACCTTTCACAGATGATGGGCATTACCTCTCATAACCTTACGGAAATTATAAATCGATTTGCTGGTAGAAATTTTTATGATTTTGTGAATGGGTATCGTGTTGAGGAAGTAAAAAGCAGGATTAATCAACCGGAATCCTCTAACCTGACGTTGCTTACCCTTGGTTTAGAAGCAGGATTCAATTCCAAATCTTCTTTCAATTCTGTGTTTAAAAAGCATACCGGAATGACCCCCACACAGTATAAAAAATCGTTGGTTATATAGCGGCCGTCCAATCCCGCCGAGCTGCACTTTTTCGGGGAATAAAATAGGTCCAAACCCAACGAATCGGACGACTGGCACCCCTGTTTGTATCGATACTTGGTGGAATTAAAAACACCAACGTAAAATGGAAATCGAATGAAAGCGATTAGTATCATCATACTACTTTGTACGATTTATGGAGGAGCAGGTCTGCAGGCACAACCATCAGAAACTCAAACAGTTTCCGGGGTAGTGCTAGATAAAACCACGAAGGAAACTTTGCCAGGAGCTAATGTTATTCTTATGCACTATGAACCTTTACTGGGAACAGCAACCAATTTGGATGGGGAATTTAGCTTAAGAAATGTACCAATTGGTCGGCATTCTTTTAAGGTGACATACCTGGGATACAACCCGAAAATTGTTTCCGAAATTCTGGTTACTACGGGGAAGGAGGTAATTCTTACGATTGAATTGGAGGAACAAACGTTCGAAGGAGAGCAAATAGAGGTATTTGCAAGTATTCCTAAAGACGAAGCCATTAACGAAATGGCAACAATAAGCGCTAAAGCATTTACAGTGGAAGAGACGCAACGCTATGCCGGTGGACTGGATGACCCGGGACGGTTGGTAACCGCTTTTGCAGGGGTAACTTCATCAGGTGGAGTAAGCACAAACGCGATTTCAATTCGGGGAAATGCCCCCAAAAGTGTACAGTGGAGGCTGGAAGGTATCGAGATACCGAATCCAAGTCACTTTGCCGGGCTTTCCGTGGCGGGTGGTGGCGGTTTGAGTTTGTTCAGTTCCCAGTTGCTCGCAAATTCTGATTTTATGACCGGGGCTTTTCCAGGGGAATATGGGAATGCACTTTCCGGAATCTTCGATATCAACTTCAGAACCGGAAATCCAAATGAATATGAACATGCTGCTCAGTTGGGGGTATACGGGCTGGAGGCCTCTTCCGGAGGTCCGATCAAGCGAGGTGATGGTGCAACGTATCTTTTCAACTACCGATATTCCACGCTTACTTTACTGATGCCATTGCTCCCTACAGAGGGTTTTATCAGCTACCAGGATTTAAGTTTAAACATCGATGTACCTACCAGAAACGCCGGAAGGTTTAATCTTTGGGGGATTGGTGGATTAGACAATCAAACACTGGACGCAAAATCAGATACCAGTAAATGGGAATACAGTTATTGGGATTTCAGCAATAATGAAATCAAACTTGGGGTTGGTGCCATCGGGCTTTCACATAGCTGGCTGGTGAATCAAAATGGGTACATGAAAACAACAGTGGCACTATCTGGTAATAACACCGATTATTTTGAAGATGTGCTGGATACAGATATGACGGCCAACCCCAATGTGCGGATTAATAACAAAACGAGTCGTTTCGCCGTCAAAAGTTTTTTGAACCAAAAAGTGAGCAGGCAATTTACCCTGAGAACCGGGGGCGAATACCAGCAATTATTTTACAACCTAGATTTGGATGGTCGACCGGACAATCAATCGTCTATCCGGGATATTGTAGAAGGGGAAGGGAATACCGGGTTGCTTCAATTCTACGTGACTTCAAAATTTGATATTACTCCTGAACTCACAATGATTGGCGGTACCCATCAGCAAATGTTTTTACTTACTGATGAATTTCTTATTGAACCCCGGCTTTCCTTTCAATATAAATTAAACGACCGCTCCGAACTCAAACTTGGATATGGAAAACACAGTCAGATCGAGGAGTTGAGGGTTTATTTTATTAACGATGGAGGTGAGTATGTGAACGATGACCTGGAAATGACGAAGGCTCATCATTTAGTAGCGGGATGGAGCGGGTATATAGGGCAAAGTCATCATATGAATGTAGAAGTATTTGCTCAGAGATTATTCGATGTTCCTGTTATCGCCGACAGCAGTTTTTCAATGTTGAATTTTATGCAGGATTTTACCCTGAATGATGATCTTATAAATGATGGGGAAGGTGAGAATTATGGAATTGAATTAAGCCTTGAGCGATTTCTGAAAAACGGATATTACTATCTCCTGAATACTACGGTTTACAGGTCGCGTTACAAAGGAGGAGATAATATTTGGCGGAACTCACGCTTTGATCAGGGAATAGCTGCTAATGCATTATATGGAAGGGAATTCCTTTTAAAAGGGGGAAGGAATGTATTGGGAATAAATGGTCGGATTTCTGTTACAGGAGGGGAACGACACAGTCCTGTTGACGAGGAAAGTTCTGCATTATATGAAGAGGTAAGGTTTGATGAGTCGCGTGCTTATGAAGATCAGTTTGATATGAATTTCATTGCAGACCTGTCGCTTACATACAAAACGAATCACACGAATTACTCTACTTCCTGGGCATTGCAAATCAAAAACCTGTTGTTATCGGAAGATCACAGTTTTGAGTATAATTTTCTCACGAATCGTGTTGATCAAGTGAATGAAGGAACCATACTTCCGTTCCTAAGCTGGAAGATTGAATTTTAAAATCAAATCCTCGTTTCTAAAACGGGGATTTTTGGCTACACTTCAGAAACAAAATCAACACATGGAGTTATGCGGCACATACAGATTTCACTTTTAGCCTTTTTTATTTTTGTCAGTGGAAATTTATATGCCCAGCCACAGTTTCGGGCGTTTCTGTTTACCAAAACCGATGGCTGGCATCATGAATCTATCAATGAGGGAGTGGACGCACTTCGGGCATTAGGTGAACGGCATCAGTTTTATATAGAGTGGAATGAAATGGCAAACCGGGTTAACGATGAATACCTGTCTGATTTCGATGTAATCATTTTTTTGAGCACTACCCAGAATATACTCAACGAAGAACAACAAGATGCCATGGAGCGGTTTATTCAATCCGGGAAAGGTTTTGTTGGTATCCATGCTGCATCAGATACTGAATATGAATGGGAATGGTACACACAGTTGGTGGGCAGGATGTTTGCTCACCATCCGGCAAATCAAACCACCAGAGTTTCGGTAATAGATCGCAATTTCCCCGGGCTGGAACGTGTTCCGGATTCTTTTCTCTGGACCGATGAGTGGTACGCGTTTGGTGAGGAAAAAATAGAAGGCTTGAATTATCTGCTTACGATTGACGAAAGCATGTATGACATACAACCACCCTGGATGGATGACCCAGTGGAAGGGATGGGCGATTTCCATCCTGTTGCATGGTATCATGAATTTGACGGTGGTCGTTCGTATTACAATGCGATGGGGCATATGCCACAAACTTTCAGTGATGCTATGTTCATGGAAATGCTATACGGCGGAATTTACTGGGCTGCAACTGGGAAAGGAATGAAATAGCTATTTACCCCGGGTGCCAGAAGCATTTTCGTAACGTCCACTTTCGATAATGGCTTTACCATCCCAGGGCCAGTTATAGAGATAGCAGGAAGCCTTGAGTTCTCCTTGTTCTGTATGAACAGGGATTATCTCACGTTTGTACTCATTAGGAAAATCAAACTGGGGGCCAACCCCTTCGAATGCATCAAGGTAAGCAGTAAGTTCCTCAAGACCATGTTCCACTTTAAAAACTTCTCCGTAAACAAAAGAATCTGATTCTGAATCATACACTGACCCCGGGTAGGTCCCTATATCGATAAGCAGTCCTGGAAACCAGCCCTCACCTATTAACGAACAATGTGCCCGTACTTTTAGTGCAGGTTCGTTCGTATACATTGATTTTAGCAGGCCATAAACGAAAATATGAGAGTCGGACATTTTTTCGGGCGATGATACAAAAAAAGCCACTAAGTATTCGGCTTAGTGGCTAACGGTTAGGATATAACTAGTATGAGAATAGACTTATTCTACGATAAAAGTTCCGTTCATCAGTGCGTAATGGCCAGGAAAACTGCAAATGAAGGTATAGGTTCCAGCCGCAGGCACCTCAAATTCAATAGTAGTTTCCTCACCACCACCGATCATTTCTGTAGCAATAATTACCGATTCTGAACCCTCAGGTACATATTCGGTATCTCTTGCTTTAATTGCCTCCTGCGCAAATGCAGCCATATCCGTTCCTTCTGCCAATAACACCCAATTGTGGCCCATAGCAGCTTCCGGAAGTTGACCAACGTGCTTCAAAGTAAGTTTTACGACATCGCCCTCTGAAACTTTAATCTCCTTAAGATTGAATTGCATTTGATCGTTAGATTCGATCACGATTTCAACAGGATCTACCTCTACATTGCCCACAAAAGGGTTAGCCAATAACAATGATATAATGGTTAATAAATAATACATAGTCTTTTTAAATATTGATTTTCAATTCGGATTGAAAATCCGGCTTTACTGTGAAGATTTTGTGAATTTTTGGGCTTCTTTTTCGTTGAAGTTTTCCAAAAAAATAATGAACCTTTTTAAACGTGCTGCGACTTAAAAAGTGAATATGAAGAACATCGGCAGACCAATGAAAACGGATGTATTAGTACAGCGTTATCAACAAGGGGACAAGGATTCACTAAAAGTACTTATTAAGGAATTTCATCCCAGGCTGGAGCAACAAGTGTTTGTGCAAACCAGAGACCAGGATTCATTACAAGATGTAGTTCAGGAAGCCTGGTATGCCATTATCTCGAACCTGGAAACGGTTCAATTGACCATAAGTTTTGATGTGTGGGCACTTAGTATTGCCCGGAGAAAAGGAATTGATTGGGTTCGCCAACAGCAGCGATTAAGAAAAAAGGTGCTTGCCATTCAAAATGAAGAATTGGTGGAAATGGTGGCAGCCGAGGAAGACCTGGATACACTTCTTGAACGGAAAGCACGATTGCGGATGGCTATCAAAGAACTCCCAAGAACTCAACGAATAGTTCTCACCATGTTTTACCTGGAAAACTATTCAGTAAAAGAAATTTCAGAAATCCTTCGGGTTTCTCAGGGAACGGTAAAATCGAGGTTGTTTACAGCCCGCGAACATTTAAAACATATTCTTAAATAATATGAGGTGATACAATGAAAAAGGAAGATATCGACAAATTAATAGAAGAATCGTTAAGTAGTGAAGAAGCTGAATTCTACCACAGTTTAGATGAACAAGGATTGTTTAAACAATTTGTAGGACTTTACCGCGGCAAATTAGCCTTTTGGGTAGTTTGGGTAACTATTTGGCAATTAATATTTACTGCCTTCGCGGTTTGGGCCGGGTTTAAATTCTTTCAGGCTGAAACCACTGATGATTTCTTCATCTGGGGATCAATCATGTTTATCGGCCTGTTGTTTGCTACCTTCATGAAACTATGGCACTGGATGCAAATGGATAAAAATACCATCATCCAGGAAATGAAAAGAATGGAGTACCAGGTCGCAATTCTTACGGAAAAGATTGCTGAAAAATAAATAATGAACATTTCCTGCGAAACTTGCTACATTCTGTTTTCACACTCACAGATGGTAGAAGTAGCACATGAAAGAAGAATTGGAGTCGATTCGCAAGCGACTTAATGATATCGATCGATCGATTTTAAAGGCTTTGGCCGAACGTCAGGGTTTGGTAAAAGAAGTCTCCTCATTTAAGCTGGAGACGAATACCGGAATCCGGGATTTACAGAGAGAGGAACAGCTGCTTAACAAAATCCGTGAATTAGCCGCCGAAGTGGGATTAGACAGATACTACGCGGAACACCTTTTCCGGGAAATCATTACGAATTCGGTCCGTTATCAAACGCATTCCCTGGTTGACCATCAAAATGAGAACAACGGTAATCATATTAAGGTAAGTTACCAGGGCACAGACGGGGCATATAGCCATTTAGCGGCGGTTCGCCACTTTTCAGAGCGATATGAAAGTGTGGATTGTTATGGATACGATACGTTTGCAGATGCCGCAAAAGCGTTGGAGGACGGAATTGTGGATTATGCGCTTCTGCCGATAGAAAACACCACGGCGGGGTCTATTAATGATACTTATGATATCATAGCTGATCCAACCGTCCATATTGCCGGGGAAGAAATTATCAAAGTAGTACACTGTTTATTGGCGGTAGAAGAAGTGGAGGTCTCTAAAATTCGTCGTATTCTTTCACATCCAAAAGCCATTGAACAATGCACAAATTTTCTTGCAAAACTACCCCGGTGTACGGTGGAATCGTATTTGGATACCGCCATTTCTGCAAAAAAAGTGCTGGAAGATGGTGATATCTCTCAGGCAGCAATTGCGGGTGCGCATGCAGCAGATCATTACGGGCTACATGTAATAGCCCACGACATCGCAAATCAAAAAGAAAACTACACGCGCTTTATCGTTGCTGCAAAAGAAAGTGTAGTTGTGGATCCTCAGATTCCGGCTAAAACATCTCTCATTATGGTTACTTCTCACAAAGAAGGCTCCCTGGTTGAGTGTTTAAATGTACTTCACAAACGAGGTATAAATATTTGTAAGCTTGAGTCCCGCCCCAGAATTAATGAACCTTTTCGCTATTCATTTTATGTGGATATTGAAGCTAACCTGGCAGAAGATAATACTGAACAGGCAATAAATGAGCTAAGAACAGAAGCCGAGGAGCTTAAAGTATTGGGTAGTTATGCGAAACAGATTCAATAACTACCCATTAATTAATCAGAGAGTGTAGTTGGCTCTGATAAATGTACTGTAAGCATAGGGAAGGTTATCATTATGATTCACTCTAACACGGTAACGGGCATCAAACCAGAGTTTGGAAGTTGCTCTTAAACGGTAGCGTAGTTCTAGTTCATCATTTCCAGGGGCATATGTGGAGGGAGTTAACCAGTAGCGATCTTTTCGGGACAATTCAACCATGAACTCATGTTTTCCTCCAAATCGGTTAATTCCTGCAGAGATAATAGCACCAGTCCCATCTTCAAAGGAACTATTGAGATTTTGGCTCAATTCAGCCGCAAACCGGAATGATCCGCCATTCAATAACTCAGTGGCAGGGATATCATGAACTATTCTGCCCATTACTCCTAAAAAGTAGGTGAATTCGCCATTTTTTGAAAAGCTATTCGGGGTGTAGAATAATCCAAAGCCTTTTTGTATGAAATTGAATTGGTCTCTTTCTCTGTTTTCTAAGCCAAAGTACGTGGTGAAATTGTGTTCGTTATTTCCAAAATTAAGACCTGGACGATAAGCAAATGTTGTTGCTCCCTGTGGTTGGTATTCCCCAATAAACTCGCCATACCAGCCATTGTTTAAATCTCGCTGCAGGTAAACTCCATCAGACCAATGGATGAAAATAACATTGCTTTGAAACCTGAAACTGCTTCGGCCTGCATTGCTTAATACCGGCACACTTTGCTGGAACCGGCCAATTTTGACTTTGGTTTTTTCATCGCTGAACTGATAATAAAACTCATCAAAGGAAATACTTCCGGGGGCAATTCCACTACCGTCTGCTTTTATGGTGAAACGCAGCCCGTTGGTGTTATCCCGAAGTTGAGTAGCCAGCCGTGCTACAAAACTATTGTTCTTGTTGATAGCGTACCTGAGGCCTGTTCGTATCCGAATACCAAAAAAATCTGATTCGGCTTCATTAACACCGTACCCAAGTCCAGTCGCTTCGTCGGTATTTCCGAAATAAGCGAAACGAATATCAGTATATGGAGTTACTACTCCCTCCTGAGAATATCCAAACTGCAAAGCACAGATGGAAAAAAAGGCTGATAAAAGGATTTTTTGTAAGCGCATTTTTTCAGAATTAAGGGTTTGAATTTTTCCGCTTATCGTCCAAATCCTAAAATCACTAAACCTTTAAGCCATTTTTTGCCATATAATTAAATAAAATCAAATACTTACATATATAAAACTAAATAAAAAAGGGTACCCTGTAAAACGGGGTACCCTTTAATTATCTAAGAGTATGTGCGAATCGGAGAAGACTGCTTCGAACTTCGAACTAAGAAGAGTTATTGGTAGAAGGGTACAGGCAGTTATTAACGAACAACGAAGTAAACATTTAATTCTTAGTTGAAAGCATAAGTAGCGCGGAGGAAGGTTGAATAAGAATTCACTTCTCCATCGGTTCTGAAATCACGGATTCTGTATCGGGCATCAAACGCCCATTTCTCCGAAAAGAAGAAACGGTACCTGATTTCCATTTCGTCAGCATCAGGGCGATAGATGTTTCGGGCTATCAACCATTCGCTATCTGTTTTGGTGAACTCGATCATAATCTCGTGCTTTTCGGCAAAGTTGTTGATACCTACTGAAGCCACCATGCTGGTTCCATCCTCAAAACTTGTGTTTACGTTTTGTCCAAGTTCTCCTGCTACCCGAAAAGACCCGCCATTCAATAATTCTCTCTGAGGAAAATCGAGAGTGATTCGCGACATTATCGCTACATAATCCGCATAACCAGAGGGTTTTTCATAAATACTCGGGATATACATAATCCCAAAACCCTTTTGGATGACGTTGTTTTTATCTCGTTCCCTGGTTTCTACACCCGTGTAAAAAGTAAAATTGTGATCATTTCTGGAGAAATCCAGGTCCATAAAGTCGTCTGTGTCTGCATATTGAAATGAAGGATGATCTTTAGGTTGATATTCAATGATTCCTTCTCCATACCAACCCGAATCAGCTATGTATCTTTTATAAAAAATTCCATCGGTCCAATGCACATTGTTGCTGTTACTGTGATAACGGGAGTGCGAACGTTTTGCATTGGTTAGTGTATTTAATGATTTCTGGAATCGGCCGACTCTTAATTCCGATTTTTCGTCCACATATTTGTAAAAAAACTCGTCAAATGTAATAGAACCAAAAGCCAGGCGTCCGCTTCCATCAGCAACAATAGTAGGTTCAATGGGTTCAAATTCTTTGGAGACTAAATAGGCAATTCTTGCAGAAAAGGAGTGA
>JAKSCW010000037.1 GCA_022360375.1 Balneolales bacterium | reverse complement strand
TGTATTGTAATTAAAAGAGGTGCCAAGGCTAAATTGAAGTTCTTCAGGAAAATCTTTCGTGTTTATATCGACAATACCACCACTAAAACTTCCTGGCTTATCAGGAGTAAATGTTTTAACTGTGTTTATATTCTCTAATAAGCCTGAAGGTATCAGGTCCAATTGAAAAGTTTTTCTATCTGGATTCGTACTTGGTAACTCAACTCCATTCATTTGAATGGAAGAATATCGGTCGCCTAAACCACGAACGTACACATATTTGCCACCTACAACACTTGCTCCCGTTACTTTCGTCAAAGCAGAGGCAGCATCACCCGCACCACTTTTTGAAATAAACTGAGAGCTAATTGCATCCGAAAAGGCAATGGATTTTTGTCGCTGCCGCAATAAACCGGCTTCATTGTTAAGTACTACATCGGCAGTTACAACAATTTCTTCAAGTAACTCTGTTTCGGGCTGAAGAGCAACGTCAAGAGTAACGGTTTCTCCTGCGCCAATTACAACGCCCGTAATTTTTTGAGTAGTAAAGGAAAGGTAACTTACTACTACCGTATATGTTCCCGGCTCAATATTTCTGATTGTATACCTGCCGTCAATATCTGTTGCTGTACCCTGGATAGAGCCTTCGATTACAACATTTACACCTATAAGTGTTTCCCCGGTTTCCCCGTCTACTACGGTACCGGTAATTCTTCCCTGAGATTGCGCTAAAAGATTGATAGTAAAGAAAAGGGCAATAACAAAAGAAAGACCAAATCTGTATTTATAATTCACGTGTGCTGATAATTGGTTTGCATTAATTTGCAGACCAAAACTATTGCACAGGGGTTGCCGAACTGTTATGCCGACTTTATGCTTTTATTATCGGATGATTACGTAAACGTTAAGAAGTATACTTGATTTACTTCTATTGAATTAATTAATCCTGCTCTTCCTTTTCCTTTGAATCCTCTACAGGCTTTGAGTCTTCAGCTTTTGATTCATCAGAATCAGTTTTAGCTTTCTTTTTGGAATTACTTCCATTGGTAAACTCTTCATAGGTTGTAGGATGGTCAAATGGACGTTTACCAATCAATTTCTCCAGATCAGATTGGAATAATATTTCTTTATCCAGTAATTCCTTAGCAAGAATCTCCAGCTGTTCTCTCTTTTCTTTAAGTAAATTTAGTGTTCTCTGATAAGCGTCATCAACAATTTTCTTTACTTCTTCATCAATGATTTTCGCAGTCTCTTCAGAATACGGCTTATTGAAATTGTAATCGTTTTGTTTTGAGTCGTAGAACGAAATATTCCCAATACGCTCATTCATGCCATAAACAGTAACCATGCTGTAAGCCATTTTAGTAATTCTTTCTAAATCGCTTAAAGCTCCTGTGGAAATTTTTCCAAAAATGATTTCCTCGGCGGCCCTTCCACCCAGTGCCATACACATAGAATCGAGTAACTGCCCGGTTTGGTGCAGGAACTGTTCTTTCGGCAAATACTGGGCATATCCAAGTGCAGCAATTCCTCGTGGAACAATTGACACTTTAACTAAAGGATCCGCATGTTCTAAATACCAACCTGCTACCGCATGGCCTGCTTCATGGTAGGCAACGATTTTTTTCTCTTCAGGAGATATAATTTTATTCTTCTTTTCCAACCCTCCAATAACACGGTCGATAGCATCATTAAAGTCTTTCATACCAACCGATTTTTTATTACCACGGGCAGCAATCAGGGCAGCTTCGTTACAAACATTAGCAATTTCAGCACCTGCAAATCCTGGTGTTTGGGCTGCAAGCTTCTTCGCATCTACTTGTTTGTTTAGTTTCAAAGGCTTTAAATGAACTTTGAAAATTGCCTCACGACCGACTATATCTGGCTTGTCGATACTGATTTGGCGATCAAATCGACCAGGACGTAAAAGTGCGCTATCAAGAACATCAGGGCGGTTTGTAGCTGCCAGGATAATCACTCCGGAATCAGTTGCAAAGCCATCCATTTCTACCAGGAGAGAATTCAGTGTGTTTTCGCGCTCGTCATTTGCACCAGGCATTTGCCCACGCCCTCTTGAACGCCCAATGGCATCGATTTCGTCAATAAAGATTATACAAGGGGCTTTTTCTTTTGCCTGTTTAAACAGATCACGAACACGTGCTGCACCAACCCCTACAAACATTTCAACAAAGTCGGATCCTGACAAAGAGAAAAAGGGAACAGCGGCTTCTCCTGCCACTGCTTTTGCTAACAGTGTTTTACCCGTTCCCGGGGAACCTACTAATAAGGCACCCTTAGGAATTTTCCCACCCAAGCGAGTAAACTTTGAGGGGTTTTTCAAAAAATCTACAATTTCTTTTACTTCCTCTTTGGCTTCTTCCAGCCCGGCAACATCTTTAAAAGTGATTTTAGTATCCGTTTGCTGATCATATAAAGATGCTTTGTTTTTACCGATATTCAGCACCTGTTGTCCCGGATTCATTCTCCGGAAAATAAATACCCAAAATCCAATTGCTAAACCAAAGATAAGCAGCCACATAAATACACCGCTAAACCACTCTTCTTCAATGCGAACATCGTACTCTACATTATGCTCATCTAAGATAGGCCTGATTTCATCACCAGGAATCATTGTAGTTACAAATGCTTTGTACTCTTCACCACCCGCAGCATTAAAAAGCGGGCTATCACTTTGGGCAGGTGGCTGTATAATACCATCACTTAATGCACGATCATTGTATTTACCGATAATGTCTACCCCATTTCGAATAACTATTTCTTCAACATACCCCTCCTGAACATGTGAAAGGAATTCACTGTATTTAATTCCATTCCCGGGTGTGGGATTAAGGAAAAGAATCTGAATAAAAATCAGAAACAGGATAATAACCAGGAACCCCCAGGTTGGGAACTTTGGAGACGCAGGTTTATTTCCCGAAGGTGGGGGTATTTGTTTTTTAGGTGTAGGCTTTTTGTCTGCCATTCATTCTATCTTAAATAGTTATCTCAATATAGCTAATCATACCTATTATAAAAGCTGATTAGTCAACGATTATTCGGCAAAAAACGTGCCACTGAGATTTTTATGACAAATCATCAAAATCAATAAGCTCGCCTTCTGCAGTCTGAATGATCAACCCATCTTTTTCAGGGGTCATTCTCCCTATAACTGTAAAATCTTTAAAATGCTTATTCAGTTCTTCTGCTTGTTCTTCTGAAAGTGTAAAGATCAGTTCCAGGTCTTCGCCTCCAAAAAGTGCGTATTTATCAACATCTTCCTCCATTTCGTTAGCAACATGACGTGTTTCAACGGCAATTGGCAAGGCGGCTTCATACAAATGAGCCCCAACACCAGATTGCTCGCATAACTCAGTAACTTCACTAATTAATCCTTTAGTTAAATCAATCATTGAAGTCGGCTTTATGGAATAGGCTTTCAATGTCTTAATTACATCCAATCGGGCTTCTGGCATTAATTGACGTTGAACCACAAATTTATATTCTGCTAAATCTGGTTGCACTGATTGATTGCCATGCTCTTCCCAAAACTTTTTCTCCCTCATTAAAATTCTTAGTCCTGCAATAGCCGCTCCCACATCACCGGTAACACAAATAGCATCCCCTTCTGAAGCTCCATTTCTGTAGGTAACCTCTTCTTCTGACACTTCTCCATATACAGATATTGAAATAACTGTGTGATTATGATTCCCTGTTAAATCTCCCCCTGCAATTTTAACATTGTGAATTTTACACGCCTCATCCATTCCTTTATACAAATCAGTAATCATTTCTACCGATAAGCGATTAGGTACAGCAAGATTAACAAGTACAGCCGAAGGAATGCCATTCATTGCATAGATATCGCTAATACTTGAAGAAATCATCTTGTATCCCAGGTGAGAAAATGGAGTATAGGAAGGATCAAAATCGGCGCCTTCAACAAAAGTATCAGAACTGAGAAGAATTAAATGTCCTCCTCCTTTTTTGATGACAGCGGCATCATCTCCTCTAATTGTACGGATTCCTTCGCTGGAGGAACCTTCGTATTTGGAAAGAGCCTCTATGAGTCCTTTTCTTCCGAGTTTTTGGATCGGGGTAAATTCCTGAGACATAGCTTTATATTAAAAAAGGCATCCACGTAAAACGAGGATGCCTTTCACATGATCAAAAATTGTTTAATCTTCTCTTTTAGTAGAGTAATTAATCCTGTACGTACCTGCTTCCTGAAGCTCTTTAGTTACGCTGGATAGCAAACTAAATTCCGAATCCTCATCCACACGAAGAGATACAATCATCTTTGGTTCTTCAAGCAGCTTATCGTACATGATATTGCGGATTGATCCAATATCTTCAACAATAGCATCGTCTATTTGAACCTTATCTTCTCCAAGTTCACGGCCTGGTAACAATTCGGGGCCCATATAGATGTAAGAAACTAATCTCTTTTCCTCAATTTTTTCTATATGAGTAGCCTGGGTTAAATCCAGTTTTACCTGAAGAGTTACTTCACGCAGTACTGTTGTTACCATAAAAAAGAATAACAACATGAATACCACATCAGGCATTGCAGATGTGGGAACTTCCTGCTTGCTTCCGGCTTGCTTTTTCTTAAAATGACCTGCCATTAATCTTCCTCCGCTGCAATTGAAATCTTCTTAGGATACATCTCAGCAATCAGATCGCGTTGATCACTTTCAGGTGGAAGTTGCCTGAATTCCACACCGTAATTGGCGCGCGATGCGGCATCCCGAAGTTCCTGATAGGCTCCCATCACCTCATCTAACATATCAATATAAATGCGGTAAGGGGTTTCTTGCTGAGTTTTTAATGACACAATAGCTGCCTGTGGTGAAACTGCCAAATTTTCATCATTATCCGGATTATCGATGAATTCTTTCAATTTCTCTCGAACTTCCGTAATGGCAGTCGGTTGCTCATCCATCAAAATCAATCCTTGGGCATTTACCAGAATATTCATCTGGTTCCTTTCACGGATTGGAGGTGGAGGGTTATCATCAGTTACAGGAGGTGGAAGTACCATCCCAATACCTGTATCTACGTTGATGGTAGTTGTTACGAGGAAGAAAATCAAAAGCAGGAATGCAATATCCGCCATTGAAGAACCATTGATTTCACCACCATCTCGTTTACGTTTTTTTAGTAGCATAGAAATGCTCCTTTAAAATTTAAAAGTGCCTCGAAGTCCTGTGATTAGCACAGAAAGAACCATTATGCCAAGCATTGTAAGTGTAGTAAGTACACCCGCCGCTTCAACACGTAATACTAAATCTCCCATTATAGCATACCCTATTCCAAAAATTACAAAAGGTACTGCCATAACAGCCGTTCTTCTGAAGTCTTGCTTTCCCTGAATCATACTCTTGATTCCGGAAATAATCATGGTAATGATCCCAAGACCCATCAAACCCATTGCACCAATAACGGCGATTTGTACTATAACATTGCCATCCATTTTGATACTCCTGGTTTAATTAATCTTCTGTTTCAGTACTTTCAGTAGCTTCTACAGCCGGAACAAGCGGCTTGCCTTCTTGAAGTAGAATGATTGAATCAATTAAAGTGATTGAACTCTCTTCCATTTCAGCAATCAGGCGGTCAATTTTGGAAACACAGTAATTATAGCCGATTTGAAGAATAATACCTGCTATAAGACCACCTGCTGTAGTTAAAAGAGCCGTTTTAATACCACCGGCAACAATACTCGGAGAGATATCTGATGCCGCTTCAATATCATCGAAGGCAGCGATCATACCTACTACCGTTCCAAGGAACCCGAATAGCGGCGCAATGGCAATGAATAGAGATAACCAAACAAGTCCTCTTTCAAGGAAACTCATTTCGATAGAACCATAAGCTGCAATCGCTTTTTCAGCAGCATCGATTCCTTCATGAGAGCGCATAAGGCCAGCCTGGAAAACTGATGCCACAGGACCTCTCGTTTGAGCACATAATTGCTCCGCAGCTTCTACACCACCTTCTTGAAGAGCTTCCTGAACATTTACGATGAACTTACGGGTGTTGATGTCTGCAAGGTTTAGAGTAATAATTCTTTCAAGGAATATGGCTAGTCCTAGGGTCAATGTGATTAATACAGGCCACATCCAGCCCCCATCATTACCTTCATTAAACTTCTCTACAATAAGATTAAAAAAGCCTTCGTCAGCTGGGGCTTGCAAAAGAAATAGAGCAATCGACGATGTCATGTTCACTCCGAATAATTTTTAAGTGTTAATATCTAAGATTAGTGAAGCGAAAGAATATGCCATTTTGAAATAAATGTCAAAATGGGTTCCGTACGTTAAGTTAACTTTTAGTTAACGAATTTGGGGGTTTTGTTAATTTTTTACGCTATTCGTTTCAGATACAAAGATTTTTTAGAACACTGCACTAACCACCAGCTTAATTGTATGTATATCTGCTCTGTTTTGAACTGTTCTGCCATCATAATTCAGGCTTAACCGAACCAGATTACTCATCCGGTAATTTCCCATTATTGACCAAATTAAGTGGGTTCCGGAACCGGTACCTTCTGTGAGTTCGAATGTTCCCAGGGAAGAAGAATTACCATCCACCTCTGCGTCCCTAAGTTCCATTACTGTGTTTGCCTGAATTTTTCGGAACAGGAAAAGCCGGTTCGAATTCGAGAACTTAAGTATTCTTGCTGTTACCTCCTCTGTTGGCACCCTATCCGTTTTACTTGAATAACTAACTGAAAAACTGCTTTCCCATGACTGACTTATCCTTGTCTGTACCGAAGGATTCACAACAAAGGATTTGATATCGAAATCTCTGCTCGATAGTTGATCGCTCGCACTTCTGTCAATTGAATTCTGTACATTCAGGGAAAGCCGTAATCCCTGCCTGATTTGATAGGAAGAATTCACAAACCAAAATTCGGAATACTGGTTTTGCGTTTCAGAAGTTCTTCGGCTTAGTGCTCGGTTCTGGTTAAATCCAATACGTATATCTCCTGAACTGTACGTTGGAAACAAATCCAGTTCTTTTTCCCAAAAAACCCGGCCTTGAGTTGTTGTGGAATCGTTTCTGAATGTCTTCAATCTTATAAGGTAAATGTCACTCAGTTCCTGGGTCCGGGAGTTCTCCTGGATATTGATTCTGGAATACAACCTGACTTGTGATAAATATTGAATGAAACCGTTTTGCCCTTTAATGAACTGAAGGGGAGTAAACTCATTTCTGAACCGAACGTTTAGATCAATCACCGGTAATAACTCGTCAGAGGGAAGGAATTGTAATACATAGGTTCCTTCATTTGGACTTAGCTCAGGAAAGAATTCGTCAATTTGTTCTACACCGTCTCCGTTTTCATCTTCCCAGGTATACTGTCCAAGTTCCGGCCCAACTTCAATATACGCCTCCTGAAATAAGGCCCGGCGTTCCGTGTTAGTTTCATAGAAAAACTGCCCATCCCAACTCAGAGGGTCTATTGTGTACCTGGTTACGGATCGGATCAATAAGCCATTCCTTTGGGCGTTTCCGAGTTCTTCGAACTCGGTGGTAAAATTCTTTTCGCGAATGGAAACATCATTTTCTGTATCGAAATTCGAAGATGGGTTAAAGCTGAATCCATATCGCTGCTCTATGGATATAGATTCTTGCTCAAGATCATTATTAAGGGGGCGATATTCCTCTCTATATACAGTACCGGCAAACAGTTTCAATTTCGAAGTCTGAAACTGCATCATAGGCCCTACTTCATAAAATGAAAATGATGAACTTCGTAATTGATTAGTCCCTGCCAGTTTCTGTTCTCTCTTTTCCTGTTCAAAAATTACTGAAGGAGTAAATCTACCTATACTCTTACTAATACTTCCCTTTTGGCGAAACCAGGTACCATCCTCTCCCAGTAATTCATCTTTGGATTGAACCCAGTCCTGGGCGTATATCAGAGTTACAATTCCTTCTTCATTGGTTTGTAAACCCGATGCCTGGCGGCGACTTTCAAATCCTGTTCGAATTACTTCTCCATAATCCGCCATGATTTGTGTGTCCTGAAACGGTTTTAATGAAATGGAAGCTTCACTAATAGATTCCTCTGCCTGGGTATTATCTACAATATTCCATTTTCGATCAAACTCTACTTCACGGGTGCGCTCAAAGAACTGAAAGTTTTTACCGGTATACCTTCGGGAAGCGGAAATGTCAATTTCTCCAATTCCTGTGGTCAGTTCATTCATTCGAATTCCTGCCAGGTAAGAAAAATCATTGTTGTCCTGATCATCAAGACTGGAAAACCGGTTCTTATCGAAACTACTTACCGCCCACTCTCCAAATAGAGAAATGTTTTTTGTAACGTTGAAATCAGAATTTAAGGCCAGCATTTGCTGCTCTTCAGGAGCCGGAAGCTGCCGAAATGGCTCATAATCCCCATTTCCAGGGCCTACCCATTCGTATAGTAATCCATTTACCGTTCCGCTTACCCGCCGGTAACTTCCTTCTCCTGTACCTACATTGGTAAATCTGACTACGAGGTTTGAAATCTCAGACCCCGGAATATTTCTATATATAGTAAATAG
>JAKSCW010000038.1 GCA_022360375.1 Balneolales bacterium | reverse complement strand
AAACTATCAACACTCACTGCCAGTACTTCTGCATCAAATGCCTCATAAATTTTAAGATTATCCCTGGTCATACATAGCTCTTCTGTACAAACGCTTGAGAAAGCCAAAGGATAAAAAAGCAATACTACATTTCTTTTTCCAATGAAATCCTCATTTGAAACAAAGTCAAAATTTCCATTCTGCAATTTAAATTTTGGAGCCGGCTTGCCTATTAAACTCATCGTAATTTTGTTTTATTCATT
The DNA here is from genome assembly GCA_022360375.1 of Balneolales bacterium. GTDB lineage: Bacteria > Bacteroidota > Rhodothermia > Balneolales > Balneolaceae > HXMU1420-13. The sequence goes on along the minus strand of JAKSCW010000038.1, from coordinate 7,392 downwards.
CGTAATTGTTGATTTCCTAAAACCTAAGGCAGCTATTACCATTCCCAAAGAAAAAAGAATCTTACTCAGGTCTTTGTAAATGATGTAATCCTGGTCATTTATGAACCAGTAAAAAATATATGCTGCAAAAAATAAACTACAGGAAACCAATAAGTACATCCTTTTTTTGTGTAATAATTGGTTTAATCCAAACAACAATAAACCAACAATAATGGCTCCACCCTGGTATGTGATATTCAAGAGGTTTTTAATTACAGAGGCATCAGCTATCATTGGATAAAAGAAAATGCTGATTGTTGGCAAAAATGTTAATACAATAGGAAAACGAGCAAAAACCGGCTTTGAATCGCGTATTTTGACAAAAAGCCCACATAAAACAAAAGTGATACCTACTAAATCACCCCATTCACGAGCAACTTCACTCGGTAAAACCAAATAACTGATTACCACTCCTGCCAGGAAACTCAATGTAGAAACCGTAAAGAAAGCATACGCCAGCGATTTCTGTGTAAATGCAAGCCTTATAAACAAATACAATGTAGGTATTGAAACCAACACGTAAAGACTGTTATACCAATCACCTAATTCCATATGCTATTTTTGCCGAAAAACCATGGTTATTGGTACACCGGTAAATGAATAGGCGTCTCTGATTTTGTTTTCAAGATAACGTCGATAGTTTGGTGGTAAATCCTGTGGGCTATTCATAAAGAATTTAAATACAGGTGGATTACTTTTTACCTGACTCATATACTGGATTTTTAATTGTTTCCCCCTTTTCATGGGAAGCGGTTTGTCTCTGAGAATTCCTTCAAGAAAGTTATTGAGTTCTGAAGTAGGGATTTGTTTCATTCGTTCTTGAATTACTATATCTGCCAGTTCAATTACCCGATGAATACGTTTTTTGTTCATCGCCGAAATTGTAACTATGGGAATGTAACTCATCTGGGGAACCGAATCATAAATGTAGGTCTCAAATTCCTTTACCGTATTCGTGTCTTTGTCATCAATTAAATCCCATTTATTCAAAACGATAATCAGGCCTTTATTGAATTTTTCGGCTTCCCGGAGAACCCGCTTGTCCTGATCCTCGAACCCACGCTCGGCATCTAAAATCAATATTGCAATATCGCACTCACGTATCGCTTTTTCAGTTCTTACTGTACTGTAAAACTCAATGTTTTCTTTTACTTTAACCCGCTTTCTAAGCCCTGCAGTATCTACCAAAATATAGTCTTTGTTGTTGAAGGTAAACCGACTATTAATGCTATCGCGTGTAGTTCCTGATATATCCGTAACAATAGACCGTTCATCATTTAAAAGTGCATTTACCAAACTGCTTTTTCCCACATTTGGGCGCCCTATAAATGCCAGTTTAGGAGCATCATCTTCTTGTTCCGGCTCCTTTTCCGGCAAAAGCTCAACCAACCGATCAAGCAACTCTCCTGTTCCGGATCCGCTAATAGCAGAAACCGGAAAAATTTCATCAAATCCTAATTCATAGAACTCAGAAGCATTTAACCTTCGTTCTTCATTATCAGCCTTATTGGTCACTACAATTACCGGTTTATCCTGCTGGCGCAGTACAGAAGCAACAGACTTGTCTAACGTGTTCATTCCTAATTCTGTATCCACCACAAATAGTACCACATCTGATTCTTCTAAAGCAATGTGTACCTGCTCTCTGATGCCAACCACCATCACATCCATATCATCAGGTAAGTATCCGCCTGTATCAATCACTGTGAAGTCTCTCCCATTCCAGTATGATTCTCCATAATGCCGGTCTCTGGTTACGCCATACTCGTCATGAACAATTGCTTTGCGTTCACCTATTAATCGATTAAAGATGGTTGACTTGCCCACATTCGGCCTTCCAACAATGGATACAACAGGAAGCATTTAATACGTTGAATTTGTAGATTAAGAAAGAAAAATACGCAATTTTTAGCTCAAGAAGGATTCTATATGCTGAAAACCTTTTTCGATATTTTTGGATTCTGGGGAGCCTTAATAGCGGCGCTTCTTTCTTTCCTTTTGTTCATTTTCTGGATTGCAGGGTTAGCAGGAATCACCCTACCTGTTGATGGAGGAAAACCTAAATTCAATATATGGGAAGTTCTTATTGCGATCCTTGTTCCTCCTTATCCAATCTATTGGGTAATCAGGGATATCATAGAACAGCACAGGTTTATGAAACGAACCTGATTCGGGAAATTCAGACCCGATAGGTCCCCTGTTCCAACCCGCCCCCGCCGCCGGCCTGTGTCGGCAACCGGCAGAGTTTCCGATTTCATGTTCTGTATCGTCTTTAGCAATTCGACAGATCATCTTAAAATAAGCTCAGGAGTGTATATCGTGTTAGATACCGCTTTGTCCGTGTTTGTCATTCTGTCGATCAAACTCTGAGTGGCATAATACCCCATATCTTTCATGGGCTGGCGAATAGTCGAAAGCCCCACATATTCAGCCAGTTTTATATCATCATACCCAATTAAAGGTATCGATTGGTTTACATCCTGCATGGCTTTTTGAGCTCCTATAGCCTGGATATCGGAGACGCAAAAACAGGCATCGGGCTTTGCCGGAGAACTAAGGATACTCCGCATAGCTTCATACCCTGCTTTTTCCGTGAAGCCATCACGATATAACGTATTACCGGTAACAATAAGATTTTTATCAAACGGAATATGGTGTTCTTTGAGTGCTTTTTTATACCCTTCCAGACGATCGCGTACGGGTAACGATGTTGCACAAGCAGACAGCAGGGCAATGCGTTTATAGCCACTTTTAATAAAATGCGAAACCGCCTGGTAGGCGCCTTCTGTATTATCCACACTCACGGAATCGAAGTTGGGGTAATACTCGTCAATTAATGCAATGGGAACCGAATACTTGTGGAGTTTTTGCCATTCGGATTTCCTGAGGTGAATGGAAATGAACAGATACCCTTCGGCCGATCTTTTTTTGAGGATATGTTCTATTTGTTCAAAAGGATCTTTCCCCAGGGTCACATTAAAAATATTCAGTTCGTAGGAACAGGAAAGCAGTTTATCCTGAATACCCCCCAACACCTCCATAAAGAAATAATTCGACATTATCGGGGCAATGACCAGGATCCGGTTAGTTTTTTTGCTGGCCAGACCCTGTGCATACACCTGGGGATAATAGCCCAGCTCGTTCGCAATATTCATCACCCGCTTGCATGTGGTTGTTGACACCACCGAACTTTTGTTAAACACACGGGAAACCGTTGCAATGCTCACCCCGGCCTTTTTAGCGATGTCGTAAATGGTAACAGCCATTAAGAAATGATGTTTTGATCAGCACAGTCAAATACCGAAAAGCGTTAAAGAATACGGAATGGAGTGCTCCACCCTGTTTACCTGAGCTATAAATAACAAAAAACTAAGGATAAGTATTTATGATAAAAACGACATATTCGAAAAAAATATGGATTCATTTCCACCACTAAACACCTAAAAAAACGACTTTTTTCATCCACTATAACATAACCACCATTCCCTGCCCTGTTTAAACCAGATGGGGGCAAGTGCTGAACTACCTGTGATGCCCCCTTCTACCAGCGCAAGCAGCCTGTGCTGGTTTGGGTAAGGGCGCATGGGATACGCCCTTACTGCTTGGCGTTCTGCCGGAATCCGGATCCCTGCCTTCGCAGGGATGACCTTAGGGAAGCGCACAGAAGCACAAAAGCTGTCACCTTGAGCTCCTCTGAGTATGGAGCAGGGTATTGAGTTAGTCAGCGAAAGGTATCAAGCAGAATGCTATATCACGGGTAGTTCAGGGGTTGATATCCTTCGCGAGTCAAAAACCGCCTTTTAGTACATCCAGAGCGCTCAGGATGACAAATCTTCTACTAGCGCAAGCGTCCGCTTGTGCTATTTAACTATTAACCCCTGCCGATCATCATCAAATTCAGAGAATTGCAGATCCTGGTCCCGACTTACTGTCGGGATCAGGATGACCTTAGGAAGTGTACAGGCAGATACCGTTATCCTTACCAGCACAAGCGGACGCTTGCGCTGGCTGAGGTACGCCCTTACGGCAAGTAATCTCCACTTTAAACCCCTGATCAACCAGCCAGATGTTTTAAATCCTCTCTGTCCGGGAGTTCGTTTTCATGTATCAACAGCCAGGGCTCTGCAACCTCTTCCCCAATATCGTCTATAAACCGACTCGGTTTCGTAAAGTAATCTCCATAAGCATTTTGAGAAATAGCCGGGTAACTGTAATAGAGCATTTGCTTTGCCCGTGTAGTGGCTACATATAGTAAACGAAGTTCTTCATCCAGTTGCTCCTCATTTTCAACAGAATAAGCGGAAGGAATTATACCATCCAGGCATTGAATAATGAATACATGCTTCCACTCCAGCCCCTTTGCAGAATGGATAGTACTTAATACTAACGGGGCTTCTTCATGCTGCTTTTGCTCGGTAGTAACTACGGTAGACGAAATCGGATCGAGTGCCAATTCTTCCAGCATAGAGGGCAAAGAACTGAATGAAGACGCGATATTAGAAAAAACTTCTAAGTCTTTTAAACGCTTAGGATAATCATCATATCGTTTTTCACAAAATACCCGATAATAACTGACAATGTTTTCAATAGTCTCTGAAACAGAGAACTCCATTTCTTTAATTCGCAGAAGCATCTTACTTAATGCTTTCACCTGATCCATATATTTTTTGCTCACACTTTCGGAGGCATCTAAAGCGTATGGGTTACCTGCCAACCGAATCCATTCAAACAATTCTTGTGCAGTCTTAGGACCAATCCCCTCAATGAGCATCAGAACCCGGTTCCATGCAATCGTATCCATCGGGTTTACCAGTACACGAACATGAGCAAGTACGTCTTTTATATGTGCCGCTTCTGTAAACTTCTGCCCTCCATATTTAACAAATGGAATATTTTTCTTATTGAGTTCGATTTCGAGATTAAATGAATCCCTCCCATTTCTAAAAAGCACGGCAATATCATTTAATTCGGTTTCCTGCTCCCGTAATTGAAGAACAGCCTGGGCTACAAACCGGCTCTGTTCATGTTCAGAACCTGATTTGACTAAGGCAGGTTTGTCCGAATCTTCTTTTTTAGAAAACAATTGTTTATCAAACCTGAAATTCGCCTGGTTAATAAGAAAATTCGCTGCATCCAGGATTTGAGGTGTTGAACGATAATTCTCTTCCAGTTTTATAATCTTAGTACCGGGAAACAGGTTGGGAAACTCCATAATGTTCTGATGATCTGCCCCACGGAAGGAATAAATACTCTGAGCATCGTCTCCTACGGCCATTACATTCTGATGAACACTTGAAAATAATTGGGTCAATTCTGCTTGAAGCTTGTTAGTGTCCTGGTATTCATCCACCATCACAAACTGATGTTCGGCAGCAACCTTCAATCGAACGCTTTCATTTCCGGAGAGTAGCTCCCTGGTTTTGATAAGCAAGTCATCAAAATCCATGACAAAATTTGTGGCTTTATATTTCTCATACTCTTCCTGAACCTTCTCAATAGAATCAATTTGCCCCATAAATTGAGGATACAACTCACCAACCACCACCCTCATATCAAGGTTTTTATTTTTTGTTGTGCTGATCATGTTCAGTAAGGTATTCTTATTAGGAAACCGCTTCTTTTTTTCATGAAGGTTGAGCAGCGTGCGCACATGGTGGATGATTTCCAAAGCATCGGAAGTATCGATGATGGTAAAATTCGTTGGAAACCCAAGATCTTCAGCGTACCGGTGCAGAATTTGACTGCAGTAATAGTGAAACGTTCCTCCTTTTACCTGTCTGCAGCGATCATCAAGTATAGAACTTGCCCGGTTAATCATTTCTTTAGCAGCACGACGCGTAAACGTTAAAAGAAGAATTTGAGCCGGGTTTATTCCACGTTCAACGAGCCTGGCTACCCGATGTACTAACGTTCTGGTTTTTCCGGTTCCCGCCCCTGCGATTACTAAGGCCGCACCATTATCAAAAAAAACTGCTTCCAGTTGCCTGGAATTCAATATATCCTGATACGGAATTGAATAATCCTGTGGCCTGAGTAAGGGATCTTCTGTTTTTAAAACGAATTTTTTCATTCCAAAAAGTACAAAAACTAACCCCTATGTAAAAATTATGTGTGCAATTGGTTAAAACAATAAAATGATAACTTTTAGGCTTTCCATTCAATGCATACCCCTATATATTCAGTCTTCTTTATAACAGGCTAATTTCACAACTACATGGTAAATGAACCCTCGCTTTCTCCTCAGGATTTCGGATGGATTGAAGTCATTTGCGGAGGAATGTTTAGTGGTAAAACGGAAGAACTTATTCGGAGAGCGAAACGAGCCCATATCGCCGGACAAAACGTGGTGGTAGTTAAACCAGCAATTGATAAGAGATATAGTGATACCGAAATTGTATCTCACAATGAATCGGCACTTCCCAGTATATTGGTTGATACTGCCGATCAAATCGTTCTGTTAACAGGCAATGCAAAGGTGGTTTGCATTGATGAAGCACAATTTTTTGATGAAAGGATCATTGATGTAACAAACTCTTTAGCAAATGATGGTAAACGGGTAATTGTAGCTGGATTAGATATGGATTTTGAAGGCAAGCCATTTGGTCCTATGCCCTACTTATTGGCAATAAGCGAATTTGTTACCAAATTGCATGCTGTTTGTACAGAAAGCGGAGCTATGGCCAATTTCTCTCAACGTGTAGTAGACAATGCCAATACCGTTCTGGTGGGTGAATATGACGCATATGAACCCAGGGCCCGCCACTGTTTCCGCCCTTCTATTGACAAACGCAGAGGGAAGCCTATTCAACCATTTCGTCCCTCTGTCTCATCTAAAGAACACTCCGAAGAAACCGATAACGAATCGATTCATTAATGGAAAACATTTTGCGTGGCCTGTTAGGTATGGCTGCAATTATTGCCGTGTCATATCTGCTAAGTAAAAACAAAAAGGCAATTAACTGGAAATTAGTTGTAACAGGACTAAGCATTCAGTTCATCCTTGCTGTTTTTATCCTGAAAGCAGAACCACTCACCAATTTTTGGGCCCCATTAGGTTGGCCGATGCGGTTATTTGAGGTAATTGCCAGTTTTTTTGTTGTAGTACTTCAATACACCACCGCAGGGGCGGAATTTTTGTTTGGGTTTCTTGCTCACGGGCCGGAATATGAAGACAGCATGGGAGTAATTTTTGCTTTTCAAGTGCTTCCTACCATTATTTTCTTTGCCTCCCTTACTTCGATTTTATATCACTATGGGATACTACAGGCAGTAGTTCGATTCCTTTCAAAAGGAATGCAAAAACTGTTGGGAACTTCCGGAGCAGAAACCTTATCAGTAATTTCAAATATTTTT
>JAKSCW010000243.1 GCA_022360375.1 Balneolales bacterium | reverse complement strand
TGCAATCAGGGAAAAACGAGGTATAAGAAGCCAGCAAAAACTGGAACATATCATTTCCGAGCGCACCGACGACTTGCGCAAAGAAAAAGAAGAAGTGGAACACCAAAAAGAAGAAATAGAACGCCAAAAGGAAATCATCGATGAACTCAGTTCGGCCAAAGACAACTTTTTCACCAATATTTCTCATGAACTTCGCACTCCGCTAACCCTGGTCCTGGGCCCCCTTCAAAGCCTGGCACACGACAATACAGATATGCCCCGGAAATGGAAGCGTAACCTGGAGCTGGCCCAACGAAACGGATTCCGGTTGAAGCAGCTGGTAGACCAGGTATTAGACCTGGCCCGCCTTGAATCCGGCAAAATAGAAATCAATCCCGTGAAGCTGGATGTAAAAGCAAAAGTAACCATAATTATGGCTTCTTTTGAAAGCATGGCCGGCAACAAAAACATTGCCTTAAAAACTTCTGTTCCGGAAGAAGAGGTATGTGCCGGGGTTGACCCGGATAAATTTCAAAAGATTTTGAACAACCTTGTCTCCAATGCCATCAAGTTTACTCCCGAAAAGGGTACGGTTGAGGTGGATGTCACGCTAAACGACGGCTTTGTTGAGTTGTCTGTTTCCGATAATGGAATTGGTATCCAAAAAGACCGGATCCCGCATATCTTTGATCGTTTTCATTCGAAAGAGGGAGAAATTACCGGAGGAGGTTACGGGCTGGGTGTAGGGTTAAATCTTACCAAAGAACTGGTGGAATTGCATGGAGGCAGGATTACAGTAAATAGTGAGTATGGAAAAGGGAGTACGTTCTTAGTAACCCTTCGCAGTTGCCCAAAAACCATGGCTAAAACAGAAGAGCCTGTATTCGAAGAAGAGGTGGATTTAATTGTCGATAAAGTACCTTTACATAGTAAGTTCCTTTCCCGAAAAGATGCGTCACTTAGAACCAAAATCCTTTTAGTAGAAGACAACCCGGATATGAGAGAATACATTTCTGATATTTTCTCGGAGAATAATATCGAAATTACAGAAGCTGAAAATGGTTTGGAAGGCAAGAAAAAGCTTGGGCTAACTAAACCCGATGTCATTATTTCTGATGTGATGATGCCTGATATGGGTGGCTTTGAATTTTCCCGGTATGTGCGTTCTGTGCCCGAGCACCGGTTAACCCCCATTATGATGCTCACTGCTTTATCCGATCTCGATAACCGAATGCAGGCTTTTGATATTGGGGTAAGCGATTACCTGACCAAACCATTTGTAGAAAAAGAATTAAAGGTCAGAATCCAAAACCTTATACGCTTAAAGGATGAACGAGACGAAGCGATAAATAACAGCAATGCAGATAACCCTGAAGAGCTAAGCGAAGGAACGGTGTTTGCCAGAAAACTACAGGCATATGTAACCGAACATATTGCCAACCCTCACCTTTCGGTAGATGAATTGGGCGCTGTTGTGAACATGAGCAGAAGACAGCTTTACAGAAAACTTAAAACAGAAACCGGGTTTACTCCCGCAGAATTTATTCGTGAAATCCGGTTATTCAAAGCACGTCATATCATAGAGAATAAACAAGCTGGTACTATTTCTGAAGTAGCATATTCTGTTGGGTTTTCCACTCCTTTCTATTTTGCAAAAGTCTATGAAAATAGATTCGGATCCCATCCCGGAAAAATCCTTAAAGGTTAGTTTTTTCGAAAAAGGCTTAAATGTGAGCTTTTTTGGCATGTTTGTGATACTGAGCTGTAGATAAATTCTATCTAGTTCATTTTAGATAGCTACTCCTATGGTTCAGAATAATGCCCACATTAATTCTGTGATAAAAAAAGTACTTATTGTAGAAGATGACCTTCTCTTGTTGATGATTACGGAGAAAGTCGTGAGTTCTCTGGGTTACAAGGTATGCGGAACTGCAGAATCCGGATATGAAGCCCTGGAAAAGGCATTAAATTTACAACCTGACATTATTGTTTCCGATTATACATTAAAGGGAGAGCTATCCGTTCTGGATATTATCCGCAAGTTGCGGGAACTAAATCCCGATATCTTCTTCATTATCCTTTCCGATGTCCCTGAATCAGAACTTATCCGGGATATAAGGAATACAGGATATATAGAGCTTGTTAAAGAACCTTTTCGTCCTGCTGACCTTTCTGCTGCTCTGAAAAGAGCTGCTAATCGCTACAAAAACCACGAAAATTCGTGTTAATTGGCATACCTGTTCAGGTAGTCGCATATAGCTTAGAGTAGTGTAAACAACGCCCTTTCCAAAGCAGTCCCCATCTATTCAACTATTTTATCTGCATATCCGGATCCTGACTTAATCACATTGCGTACGCCCTGAAAAAACTTCGCGATAAAAAGCTACTGTTAGCCATAACACATTTGTAACTCTAGATGAGCCCTGGCATGAATTTTAGAGTTATTGGCACATCTTTTTGTGGGTAAGATTTTAAGTTTTTCACTCATTAAGCAAACCTTCATTAAAGATAAGGATAGTGCCTATGGGGCCTCAGTATGGAATGAGAGAAAAGCATATCTCCTCGCTTCGAAAGACAAAATCCCTGTTTAAATGGCTCTCTAAAGTAACTGGTGTTTCTGCCTGTTGGATAGAAGGCTCCGATGA
>JAKSCW010000039.1 GCA_022360375.1 Balneolales bacterium | reverse complement strand
TTGCGATAGTCTGAAAATCGGGGTTGATCATCTCGGTGGCAGAATAGCGCTTATCAAAAAACAGTTGTTGCCACTGGCGTACCATGCCCAGGAATTCATTGTTCAGTAATAACACTTTCACTTTGGCCCGGGTTTGATAAATCGTTGCAAATTCCTGGATCGTCATTTGCAGGCCGCCATCGCCAATCACAGCTACTACCGTTCTATGGGGGGCACCAAGAGCGGCACCTAACCCGGCAGGGAGGCCGAATCCCATTGTACCTAGGCCACCGGAGGTAATATTGCTTTTCGATTGGGTGAACTTAGTGTATCGGCAGGCCACCATTTGATGCTGACCTACATCAGTTACCAGAATAGCATCTCCGTTGGTGTATTTGTTGATGATTCGAATCACTTCGCCCATACTGAGTTCATCCTTCTTTGGGTGAAGTTCATCCAGGATGACTTTTTCCTGCTCCATGGCATCGCAATCACGGAAGCGTTGTAACCATTCTTCGTGGCTTTTGGCTTTTACCAACCTGGTAAGCTTTTTCAACGATTCTTTGCAATCGCCCAATACGGCCACGTCTGTTTTAACATTCTTGTCAACTTCAGCAGGGTCAATTTCTAAGTGAATCACTTTGGCTTGTTTTGCATACTTGGAAAGATTCCCGGTTACCCGGTCATCAAACCGCATGCCCACGGCAATTAGTACATCGCATTCATTGGTGAGCAGGTTCGGCCCGTAATTCCCGTGCATCCCCAGCATACCCACGTTCAACGGATGATCGGTTTCCAGTGCAGAAAGTCCCAAAATCGTCCATGCCGAGGGAATTCCAGTTTTTTCTATAAAGGCTTTGAATTCCGCTTCAGCATTCCCCAGGATTACGCCCTGTCCAAACAATACATAGGGGCGTTCTGCCGCATTTATCAATTCTGCGGCTTCTTTCACTTTTCCGGTATCCAATTCCGGAACGGGTTTGTAGCTTCGAATCTGGGTGCATTTTTCATACTGGAAATCAAATTCAGCAAACTGGGCATCTTTAGTGATATCGATTAATACAGGGCCGGGGCGGCCTGAACGTGCGATATAAAACGCCTTAGCCAATGCTTCGGGAATTTCTTCCGGCCGGGTGACCTGGTAATTCCATTTGGTAACCGGCATCGAGATACCAATTACATCTGTTTCCTGGAAAGCATCACTTCCCAAAAAAGCCGAAGGGACCTGGCCTGTTAAACAAACAAGGGGAGTAGAATCGATTTGTGCATCGGCTAACCCGGTAATCAGATTTGTTGCACCAGGGCCGGAAGTAGCAAGGCATACCCCTACTTTACCATTTGCCCGGGCATAGCCCTGGGCGGCATGGGTACAACCTTGTTCATGCCTGCAAAGAACATGATGGATCTGATCCCGGTAATCGTATAAGGAATCATACACCGGCATAATAGCTCCGCCGGGATACCCGAAGGCCATATCCACGCCTTCTTCAATCAAAATGCGAACAACGGCCTCTGCTCCTGTGATTCGTTTGGTGGTTTTTGCGGTTGCTTCTTCGATATGTGTGAGTGTGTCTATCGTGTCCATGATACTTCGTGTATGGATTAAAACTCGTCAGTTACGCAGCCTGTTGAAGCGGAGCTCACTGTTTTTGCGTATTTGTACAAAGTCCCGGTTTCGGCTTTTAGTGGCGGTTCGGTCCATTTCTCACGGCGTTTTGTGAGTTCTTCGTCACTTACTAAAACCTGGATTTCATTTTTCACAGCATCAATCTGAATATGGTCTCCATTTTGTACCAAGGCGATGGTTCCCCCGGTTTGGGCTTCCGGCGTAACATGGCCTACCACGAAGCCGTGCGAACCGCCGGAGAATCTTCCGTCTGTAATCAATGCAACTTCCTTGCCAAGTCCGGCACCCATGATGGCCGAAGTCGGTTTAAGCATCTCAGGCATGCCTGGCCCACCTTTTGGCCCTACATAGCGGATAATTATTACCTCTCCGCTCTCAACTTTTCCGCTTCTTATGCCTTCGTTGGCTTCTTCTTCGGAATTAAACACATGGGCAGGCCCGGAAAATGTAAGTCCTTCTTTCCCGGTAATTTTTGCCACAGCTCCTTCTTCGGCAAGGTTGCCATATAAAATCTGGATGTGCCCGCTGTCTTTGATGGGGGTATTGACCGGATGGATTACATCTTGTCCTGCTTTTAGTGGCTCTACATCTTCTAAGTTCTCAGCGATCGACTTTCCGGTAACCGTTATGCAGGAACCATCCATCATGCTGTTATCAATCATGAATTTCATCACGGCAGGAATTCCGCCTACATTATGAAGATCTTCCATCACATACTTCCCGCTTGG
>JAKSCW010000040.1 GCA_022360375.1 Balneolales bacterium | reverse complement strand
GGCTGCACGCTAATAATTCTTTTATGATGGGGGGAATACCCGTATCTTAGAAATAAAACAGACGGTGCTAAAATCTATAGTTCAGGGAAAGAAGGGCAAAGAAGGTTACGTATACGTAAGCTATGGCCATCCGAAATATCTAAAGCATACCATAGCTTCGGTGGTTACCTTAAGAAGGCACGACAAGAGCCGGCCGGTTGCTCTGGTTTGTACAGATAAGCATCGGAAAATTCTGGAAGAGAAAAATCTGGAACGTATCTTTGATATCATTCATCCACTTCCGGAAGAGCATGCATCAATCGTAGGTTTTAAACATAATGTTCATCACTATCTGTTTTTTGAGAAAAACCTGTTTCTTGATAGTGATATTGTTTGGTGCAAAAATCCAAATTCATTGTGGTCATCACTATCTCCGTTTGAGTTTACAATCACAGGCAAGCAGATTTCTGACAATTTCTTTGGCGCTTCAAAAGGGGTTTCTGTTTTAAGTGATATTCTGCTTCGAAAAAGAAACAAAACTCTAAAGAAGTTTGGGCTAACTTATCTGAGCAGAGTACAATCAGGGATGATGTATGCGTCAGATTCTGATCTGACAAAAAAAGTATGTGAACTAGCCGCGGAAATGTTGTCCAGAAAAGACGAGACACATTTTAAGAGTCGGAAAATGGAGAAAGGGAGGACCATGGAGTCGTGTGAATGGAGTTTAGCAATGGCTATGTCAAAACTGAATGTCCCAACTTATCCATGGCTCCAGGGTCAGAATAGCCCTCAGTTGGATTACATAAGTTCTCTCACTGAACATGATGATGATTTTGAATATGTATCGTGCAAGTTTTATTGCGACGACTTTGTCTATTCTTTCCGGGGATTAACCTGGGGTTGGTTTCGAGAGTCATTATTCTCTGTTTTTTCAATGTTTCCGAGGAAAGGGGATTACCTGATGGCTACGCCTTACTGTTTACATTTTGGTTGGTATCATGATAAACAGCCATTTTTTTCCTTTTCTGAGAAGTGCTGGAACAGATTGCAAGCGGTTAGTGAAGCAGAGCTTTTAATGCAAAAAACTGTTTCTTCTAACAATCCTGCTCAAGATGCTGTCTGATAAGCAGAAAAGTGTACTCAAAAAAGTAGTTTCTGTCATTTTTCAAGTATCCATTATCGGATATTTGTTTTATCAACTTTACGAAATAGGTTTAGCCGAGATTATTCAATCAGTACCGGAAGAAATTCTCTTTTATGTACTATTTATCCCAAACTATTTCTCACTACCTCTAACCGAAATCTTGATTTACCGGATTAGCTGGAAGTTTGACTGGAAGAAAGCCTTTCCAATTTTTATACAAAAGAAAGTATTGAATACCGACGTTGTTGGTTACTCTGGTGAATTTTTCCTGTTTCACTGGGCAAAAACAAAACTTGGAATACCAACAAAAGAAGCATTAAATGTAATTAAGGATAATATCATTTTGTCCTCATTGGCCTCTACGTTCATTACCCTTCTGCTTCTTTATTATTTTCTGGTACAAGGCTTTATAAACCTGGATGATTTATTTGGAGGCATTAATACAACCAGGTGGCTAACTATTGCTGTGGTGGTACTGGTTCTCTCGTTCGTAGCGTACTACTTTCGGAATATTTTAATCTCTCTGAATTTTAAGGATTCTGTAAAGATTTTTTTCGTTCATTCTTCCAGAATAGTTCTTATCAATGTAATACAAATTCTACAGTGGAAAGTAGCAGAGCCAAGTATTGATTTGAATATTTGGTTTAGTCTTTCAGCGATTCAGATTTTGACCTCAAGAATCCCTTTTTTACCAAGCAGAGATGTATTGTTCGTTTCGCTGGCGTTAGAAGCTACAAGTATGGTAGAACTCTCAAAAGGGGTACTGGTAGGCATTTTAACGGCAAATTTAGTAATGAAGCGTATATTTAATATTGGTAGTTATGCGATTGCCTCTTTATATAAAAGCAGATATCCTGTCGTTAATCCGAACGAAAAAATTCCAGACATCTAAACCGATGAAGCGTTTATTCTGGGTGTTACTTGTCCCGCTATTATTACCGACTACCACTTCTGCACAGGTTTATCCGGATAGTTTGAGTGTGGTAATAGGGTTATCAAATTATGTGAATATTAGTAATCAAAGTAGTGCATTGCCCTTTTGGTTTCATAGTGAAAAATATGGAGTGGTAGACCAAAGTTCAGCCAACTCAATACTCTCTTCGGAAGTAGCAACCCGGTTTATTGATACCGAATTTGTAAAGGTTGATGGAGGGGCCGACTTAATCATAAGGGGTGCTAAAAATAATTCTGTTTTCTTCAACCAGGCTTTTCTGGATGCTACGATTGGTGGTTTTAAACTGACGGGAGGAAAATTTTATGACCCACAAGCACAATTTGAAAATGAATTGTCTACTGGTTCTTTGATGGTAAGCAGAAATGCATCTCCTATGCCAAAAATCGCTTTTTATACCGACGATTTTATAACCGTTCCGTTTTTGCAAGGTTATATAAATTACAAAGGATATTTTTCCCACGGTTGGCAAAATGATGACAGGTTTACCAAAGGGGTTTATGTTCATCAGAAATATTTTTACATGAATTTAGATATTGGGTTTCTATATGCATCTGGGGGTATTACCCATAATGCACAATGGGGAGGTGAGAATGAGACTTCTGGAAAATTTCCGCGCGATTTTAATGCTTTTAAGGATATTCTTTTTGCTCGTGGCTCTTCGAGTTCAGAGGCTCTGCCTGGCGAACAGGCAAATGTAGCTGGAAACAGTATTGCAACTTATGATTTCAGGGCGGCCACTCGAATACGTGCAGTTGAATTTTATGCATCTCGAATTTTTTACCTCGAAGACGGCCATTCCCGTCACTTCCGGAGCCCATGGGACGGAATATGGAGTGCCGGTTTTATTTTCAAAAAAGCGAGCTCTGTTCAGAACATTCACTATGAGCATTTAAATTTCAAAAGGCAGGATTCCTATGTATTTGAACCATATGGTACCGCCAGTTATTACAACCATTGGTTATACAGAACGGGCTGGACGTATGAAGGAAGAGTGATAGGGAATTCATTAGCTTTAAGCGATGGTTCTTTAGATCGGCCAGTGTATAATAATATCATAATAGCTCATCATATCGGAATTAAAGGAGTGATTGACAACAACATAGATTATACGTTTAAATATACCTATAGCCGAAACTACGGGGTTTTTCAAGATCAAATAATCGAACAAGTTGAACCCGGGAGTCCTATTGTAGCTATTTTACGCCCCTTGAATGAAGTTCTTAAACTGAATCATTCGTTCTACCTGGAAGTACAGAAGCCGTTACCCTCTAATGAAGAAATTCTACTTGGCGCAGCAATTTCTACAGATATTGGCGAACTCTATTCAAGTAGTGTGGGAGTAGGTTTTAGTATCAGCTATCAGCTTTATTGAGCTGAATTTTTGAATAATCGAATTTTCGAAGTGAATTCGTGATCATTTTTTTTTCATCTTCAGTAAACCGATCGAATTTATTAGAACCTGAAATATCCGATGTCAGGTTTTTTGATTTCCAGATTTCTTGTTCATTTATTAAGGCGCCAGCAGTATCGTGAAAAGAGTCAATCATCGAAGGATCGAATTTCAATCCAATATGGGAAAACAAATTCTGTAAAACCTGATCGGTTTTATTAACCAATTCCTGGTAGCAGACAAAATGATGCCCATCTCTTCCAATGAATTGTTCAGAGATTTTGATGCTTCTATTCCACCAGAATATCGATTTTTTTATGGATCGGCTGCCACTCCAACTGGCCGGGCTATTAGCAGTAGCCTCGGTTAAGCTTGCAACCACTTCTTCCCCTTTGCGGATTATATGGATGAACTGAGCATCAGGGTCAGCTTCCCTAATTAATTCTACAAAGTGGAGATGCCGGGGTGTTTTTTCAAGCAGTAAAACAGGACTCTTTCCATTTAAATGGCTAAGTGCAATTTCATCAAGTACTGGCAAGAGTTTTTCAACCCATTTCCTGGTGCTGAAATATGTCCCATCTGGTGAATTTTTTGGGAAATCAACATTGAAGTCTTCAAGGATGTTTTGAACAATATGAATATGTTTGCTCCTGTAAATTGTAAAAAACCGGAGAATTCTGTTTATGGAAATAGTTTTGGAAAAGAGATGCGTTTCCGGAAAAGAAACTACATCAGGGTGACTTGCTACTAAGCTTTGAAGAAGAGTAGTTCCTGAACGTGGGCAGCCAACTAGAAAAATTCTTCTCATTTAAAAAAGATCTAATTCCCTGGAAATAGAAAGGTAACGCTGAAAAGCGCGTTCGGCTTTTTCAGAAAGACGGAATCGTGGATGATTAAACAGATTTTTCCTGATTTTTGAATGCCAGATAAATTGAATCAATGAAACTGGCGAGTTCCTTATTCTTCTTTGAAAGTGTTCCTGTTCCCAGGTGTTGTTTCCATGAAAAGCTCTTAGAAAAAGATAGTTGTAGGAATGATCGATTTTTAGGTATCGCCTTTTCATCCATTCTTTCAGGTAAACGGTATCTTCTGCTCTTTTTGTTTCCGGGTATCGAATGGTGTCATCTTTTCGATGCATGATAGTTCCCGGAATTCCGTCGGGCAGAATACCAACATATGGATGATTCATGAATTCCTCGGTATCTAAATGCATAAGTGCCGATGAAAGGCAGCAGGCATCATACCCATGGTCTAATAAACCCGCCTGAATTTCAATTCGGTCATCAGAGTACCAATCATCGTCATCCCATTGAACAAGATAATCTCCTGAAGCCATATCCAGGCTTTTATTCCGGAGTTTTCCAAGCACAAAATCGGGTTCTTTCTCAAGTTTTATGTAGTTAATTTGGTGAGAAGGAATTTCGGAAAGAATGGGGGCGTAGTCTTCTTCTCCATCATCTATAATTACTAATTCTTTATTTTCATACGTTTGGCTCAGAAAGCAATGAACGGCTCTTCTGGCAAGATTCCTTCGGTTTGCTGTAACCATCAAACAACTAACTTTTGGTGGGAGAATAGATGAATGATTTTTTTCTTGATTGCCTGTAATATTGCCCATTAATTGAATCTATATTGCTTAGAATAAATTAAAAACTATAGCCGTTTAAAGATTGTTTATTGATTTAAAATCCCATAAATATACTTAAAATACTGTTCATCCAATACGCGATAACTATGCGTCATTTATTCATTGTATTATTCATTTTTGCTTTGCAAACGCCTTTATCTGCCCAGGACTATAGCGGCCTTGAAGATCCTTTAATTGAGCTGGATGACGGTATTCTGTTGATAGAAGATTTTGAAAAAGATAGTATAGGAACTTTGCCTTCTGGTTGGTGGAACAGAGATGTGAAGCGGCGGGCAAATCATCCCGAGGAGTCAAAATTGTATCATTACTACATACAGTCTGAGAATGGTAATCAATATCTTCATTTTGACCATACTGACGCGCGCCATTTAAATTTGCCGCTAAAAGGGCGGGAGAATGTGAATATTTATGAAACTCCGATTTTAAGTTGGAAATGGAGGGTTGACCAGATTCCTGAGGGAGCAAATGAAGTTGCGAAAGGTAAAAATGATGCAGCTGCAAGTATTTATATTGTATTTGATATGGGCAGGGTGGCCCTATTTAAAAAAGTACCTAAATCCATTCGATATACATGGAGTAGTACCTTAGAAAAAGGATCAGAGCATTCAATATTCTATGGTAATCAAAAAATAGTAGTGCTCGAATCCGGCGAAGAAAATACAGGCACCGGGTGGATTACCGTTGAACGAAATCTGGTAGAAGATTACAAGCGCTTGTTCGGGGATGATCCTCCAAAACGACCGTTAGCCATTTTAATTCTTAGTGATGGTGACAGCTTAAACAACCCTGCAATTGCCGGGTATGATGACCTTGTTCTTAAACCTCTTCCCGCTGATCGGGATCAGTAACCGGTTCATCCTGGTAAAGAATATATTTCATAATAAAGCTATTGCTATTCAGAACAGACGCTAACGAGGACCGGTTAATCCAGTAATCCCAGGGGAAACCAATAATTACCAGCAACCAGGTAGCGGCGCTGAAGAATATATTCATGGTCATATAAATGCCAAAATGCAGAGCTACCAGTGCTGATACAAAAATCCATCTATATTTTTTGAAAAACATTAGTACCGCACAGATTTCTGCAACAAAACCAAAAATCAGAACAGATGTGGCAATTGTCCGGCTTCTCAAGGCCAGTTCCTGCATGAATGTATATTCAAATTCTCCAAATTTGGCTAACCTGTCAATTTTCTTTTCTCCTATCCACAGCCAAAGGTGATTTCCGTCTACCCAGAAGATTCCCCGGGCAACCAGTTTACTAATGGCGGCACTGGTATACCCTAAACCGGCAAAGAAAATTGTAAGTCCAAAAGCAAAGATGAGTTGGTTTCTTATTCCTTTTATAAACGCACCCCCAAGTCCTAAACCTAAAAGAGTAAAACCAAACAGGTTGGTACTATGGGGTATTTCACCTTGCGAAAAACGAACTACATATTGTAAGTGAAACAGTAGAAAAGAAAGCGCATACAACCAGCGATACTTTTTTGAATTAAAAGCAATTAACGTAAAAATGGTATAAAAAAGGGCAGCATAAACCGACAAATTATAATCGTAGAATAACTCAACAGGAATATAATTTGCCATTCCCAGAGGAAGTACCAGTTCACTAAGGCGCGGTATGTAATATCCCCAGCTCCACATATAGTAGTAGCTGTAAATAATCACGTAACCTTCTACAAAACGTAACTGAAGTTTTGCACCTACCGAATCAGGCTCGTCGAATGTAAATAGATTGTAGACGATTTTATTTATGAAAGTGCCCATTATTCAAATAGATTGGGATTCTTGATGGTAGTATCAGCAGTAAATAAAAACATAGGAATGGTTTCAATAACCACAGAGTCGTTTTCCGTTAAATAGCCTCTGACTCGAGTTGCCATCCACATTTTGCCAGGATATTGATCAATTTGAAATGTTGAGCGAAGGCCATTTAATTTACCATCATCCCATACCTTGGTTTTGGAAATATAATTGGCAAAATCTATTTCATGAATTCCATAATCCTCCATAGTAAGAACCCGGTTTTCAATCTCCTCTAAGGGCTTAATTTCCCACAAATCTGTTCGTGAAGAATCCTGAACTTCTTCAATTAAACCACGCGACCATGGATTCCCTGCTTGCGAAAACATCGGAAAAATTGAGAATGGCCAAAACTCACCCTGGTGAGTAGCAACTAACACAGCATTCACTAAAAAAGTGATGATCAAAAGTCGTTTATATTTTTGTAATACTTCCACTTTTTGTCAGATAATTTATTTGAACAAATGTACGTTTATTTATACCAGTTTAGTACTAAAAATTTTGAGTTTTATAAAATTGATTGCCATTCATTCCGTTACAAATTGCCAAAAATCCGTATCTTTTTTGTTTTAGAAATAATCGCCGTATTGAACCTATTTAATGAACAAAATTCTAGTCCTTTTTAAGCCCCTACTTCGACTCAATATTTCTCATCCCTTTTTGGTTCTGTTTGTTTCGGCGGGTTTGGCTGTTATTGCCGCCTTTTATGCAACAAAGCTGAATATTGATACCGATATTGCCAGTTTACTCCCAAAAGACCACCCCAATGTTCTGGCTCTGGAAGAATTGCAGGAAACAGTGGGAGGGGAGACTGAAATGCAAGTGGCGATTAACTCTCCAAGCTTTGAGGCAAATAAAGCCTTTGCCGAAGCTCTTATACCCCGAACATTAGAGCTATTCTATGAGCGAAACCAGGATTATTTTTTCTCAAGCGCAGAGTACAAAAAGGATACAGAGACGATTAAAGATAACGCATTGTTTCTGGCTACTGATGAAGAACTTGATGAAATCATCATTTGGCTGGAAGATGAAATCTACAACGCAAAGCAGGAGGCGAATCCATTTTATGTAGATTTCGGCTTTGATGAAGAAGAGGAAGACGATGGGGTGGATAAGGTTGAGCAGTTCCGTGATAACTACGAAATCTTAGTTCCTTCTGAGTATCCGGTTAATGACGATAGTACGGTCATGGTTCTGAAGTTTTTCCCAACAGGGTCTAAAAGTGATCTTCAATACCTTGATGATCTGTTCAGTGAATATGAAGCATTGATTGCTTCTCTGGATCCAACTTCTTTCCATCCCGAAATGGAAGTTAGTTATGGGGGGCGGCTAAAGCGTCATGTAGAACAACTCACTTCCGTTCTTAACGATGTGGTAGGGAGTTTCGCTTCGGGAATAAGTAGTGTGATTTTATTGGTCATGTTCTATTTCTTTATTAAGAAGTATTTGCATTACCGCAGGGGAACAGGAGACGGAGTGCATGGGGTGTGGAGCCATGTGATTAGAATGCCTATTCCAGTATTAATTATTGGGGTACCTCTTCTATTTAGCCTGATGTGGACATTTGCAATTACTTATTTCTATTTAGGAATACTCAACACCATGACCTCAGTTCTGTTTGTAATACTTTTTGGGTTGGGGATTGACTACGGTTTACACTTTTATGCCCGGTATATTGAACATCGCTCAAATGGCCTGACTGTTGAAGAAGCTATTGAGAAAACGAATTCTAAAACCGGAGAAGCCATTTTAGTAAGTGCATTTACTACAGCCTGTGCGCTCTACGTACTAATGTTTGCTCAATTCCGTGGATTTTCAGAATTCGGGTTTATCTCAGGTACAGGAATTATGCTGGCATTGTTTTCAATGCTGTATGTACTTCCATCGTTACTGGTAATTTTTGAGCGTTACAACCTTATTCTTTTTAATGCTGGTTACGAAGAGAAAAAAGTTGAATCGCATCGTTACCCGTTTGCAAGAACCATTGTGGTTTTTGGGTTGCTCATTTCAGCAATTGTGATAGGTTTTAGCAACCAGCTTAGTTTTGAATACGAAACCGCGAAACTGGAGCCGGTATTCCCGGAATATCTTGAGTTCAGAAGGATTGCCCGCCAGGTTGAAGATTCGGATAAAAGAAATCCTGCATATGTAATTGCAGATACAGATACCGAGGTAAACGATTTGGTATCAGTGCTTCGGGGAAAAATGGATTCAGATACTACTTCCCCCACGATTTTGAGTGTTGAATCATTACAGGAACGTTTCCCATCTACTGCAGAAGAAGGGGAAGCAAAACTCGGAAAAATTGCCCAGGTACGTGAACTGCTGCAAGACCCGATGATAGTAAACCGTGAAGACGAAGATCTCGAAAATTTGCGAAGAGCAGCCCAGAGTACAGAACCATTAACTATTGATCAGATTCCGGATTATTTGAAATCCCGGTTTGTAACCAAAGATGGAGAAGTAGGCCGCTTTGTAATTGTTTATCCTTCTGTAGGTCTTTCTGATGGAAGGCTTTCCATTGCCTTTAAGAATGACGTAGGTACAGTTGAGATACCCGGAGGAAAAACCTATTACGGTGCCAGCACAAGTATTGTAGCGGCATCCATGCTCGACTTAATGCGAACGGAAAGTCCATACATGGTAGCTGCCACTTTTATCATTGTTTACCTGTTTATGATTTTTACGTTCCGTTCATTCAGATGGTCGATTATTGCCATGTTACCCTTAATTGTAGGTTTACTATGGCTCTTTGGAATCATGATTATATTTGGATTGAAATTCAATTTCTATAACCTGGTTGTATTACCTGCCATATTAGGAATTGGAGAAGACAGTGGGGTTCACTTAGCTCATCGTTACCGGGAAGAAGGAGCAAATAGTATGTGGGCAGTTCTTTCCAGTACAGGGCAACATATTACCATGGGTTCTTTAACTACTATGTTAGGATTTGCAGGGCTGATTTTTACGGCACATCCCGGCCTGAAGTCGCTGGGCATTATGGCCGTAATTGGAATCGGAATGACGCTTCTTACTTCTATTACCTTTTTGCCTGCACTCATTCAGTGGCTCGAAGATCGAAATTGGATTAGGTACTAACTGATCATTTGTTTCAACATTCCACAGAATTAACGATTTTGTTGGAAGCGCTACCGAAGTTGTTCAAAGAGTGATCATTTAGAAAACCTTTATGCTGACTTACGAAGTACATGATACAGAGGTGAAAGATATTGAACGTATTTTTCATCAGCAGAAAGCGAACCAGTTTCATATTGGTAATACTGGTATAGAGGTCCGGAAGGAAAAACTATCGAAACTTCATGAAGTTATTCACAAGTATAGATCCGAGATTAAGGATACGTTGTTCAAGGAGTATCATAAGCCGGCTGCAGAAGTAGATTTAACAGAAATTTTTCCAATTACCGGGGAGATCAAGTTTGCGAAAAAGAATCTTTCAAAATGGATAAAAGGAGAACGAAGAAAAACCCCTTTTGCATTAATGGGGGCCAGTTCCAGGATCAGATATGAACCAAAAGGAGTTGTTCTCATTATTTCTCCTTGGAATTTTCCTTTCAACCTTACTTTTGGTCCCCTCGTTTCAGCAATAGCCGCAGGTAACTGCGTGATAGTGAAACCATCTGAAATGACCCCGTTGTCCTCTAAATTGATAAAGAAAATAGTTGCAGAGGTTTTTCATGAATCAGAGGTAGCTGTTGTTGAGGGTGGCGTTCCAACTTCTCAGGCACTGCTTGAGTTACCATTTAACCACATTTTCTTCACAGGCTCGCCTGGAGTTGGTAAGATCGTGATGGAGGCAGCAGCTAAAAATCTTGCTTCCGTAACTCTGGAACTTGGAGGAAAAAGTCCAACGGTTATTGATGAAACAGCAGATTTGAAAAAAGCTGCAAAGCGGGTTTCGTGGGTAAAATTGATGAATAACGGGCAAATGTGCATCACCCCGGATTATGTGATTGTTCATGAATCTGTAAAGAAAGAATTTATTAAAGAGGTGAAGGTAAACATCGGGGAATTCTATG